>CAYQQL010000001.1:0-21938 GCA_964420095.1 uncultured Candidatus Saccharibacteria bacterium
TTAATGGGAAAAATTTCATACATTTTGCGGGAATGAAAGGGCATCTAGGGTTTTATCCTGCGCCATCTGGAGTAAAAGCCTTTGAGAGTGAATTAAAAAAGAAAGATATAGATTTTTCAAAAGGATGTATTAGGTTTCCATATAGCAAACCACTTCCAGTGACGCTTATTACAAAAATAATTAAATTTAGGTTAAAGGAAGAGAAAGTAAAGAAAATATAAAAAATTATTACGTGGTATAATACTGCTATAATAAGTTTATTAAAATAAATTAATAATATGTTCATAAAACTTTACGCAATCGCACTTCCAGTATTCTTTGCTATTGATATGGTTTGGCTTGGAGTCGTGGCAAAGGACTTTTATCGTGCACAAATAGGTTCGCTTTTGAGACCTGATGTAAATTGGATGGCAGCAATTATTTTCTATCTTATTTTTATTGGGGGTCTTGTTGCTTTTGTGATAACTCCTGCAATGGAAAAGGGTTCATGGATGCACGCATTACTTTTCGGAGCATTTTTTGGTTTGGTTTGTTACGCAACCTACGATTTAACAAATTTGGCTGTAGCAAAAGATTGGCCATTACTTGTAACTATCGTGGATCTGATTTGGGGTATGGTGCTTGCATCTTCGGTTTCAGTCGTAACATATTTTATTGCTACTAAAATAGGCTTATGAATTACTATATAACTCTTGCATTGGTGCTTTTTGTTTATATGAGTCTTTGGTTTGTGTTTTCTTTGATTAAAAAAAGAAATGATGTTGCAGATGTAGCTTGGGGGTTAGGTTTTGTTCTTATGGCTTGGACATCTCTGTTTCTCTCAAATGATTTTGGATTGCGATCGGTTTTAATTAATATTTTGGTTAGTGTCTGGGGCTTACGTCTTGCATGGCACATACATACACGAAATAAGGGAAAGACTGAGGACTATAGATATGAGGCTTGGCGCAAGGAATGGGGTTCTTTCTTCTATATCAGGTCATATTTCCAAGTATATCTATTGCAAGGATTATTACTGTTCTTGATTGTTTCGCCAGTTCTTGTGATTAATAAGAGCTATAATTCTTCTGTCGGATTTCTTGATTTAGTGGGTGTATTAGTTTGGCTTTTTGGTTTCTATTTTGAAGTAGTTGGTGATGCACAGCTTGCAAGGTTTATAAAGAATCCTGAGAACAAAGGTAAGTTAATGCAAAGTGGTTTATGGGCATATACTCGCCATCCAAATTATTTTGGAGAGGTAACGCTTTGGTGGGGTGTGTGGCTTGTAGCTCTTTCCGTACCAAATGGTATTTATGCAATTATAGGACCACTTACAATCACCTTTTTAATTCTAAAAGTTTCTGGTATTCCGCTTTTGGAGAAAAAAATGGAGGAGAATCCGGATTTCCAAGAATATAAAAGCAGAGTCAGTATGTTTATACCATTGCCTAGAAAATAATTTGAGAAACGTTTTGTTATAATACATATATGAAAAAACCATTTTTGCATGCGTTTGGGGCGGCTTTATACATAGTAATTATAGTTCTTATTGTGTGGGGAGTGGGTAGTGTGCTGAAGAATCAACCTGACACTATTGTTATTCCGATGACAATGCTTAGTCTTTTTGTCTTGTCCACTGCAGTTATGGGATATTTGTTCTTAGCAGAACCTCTTCAGCTATTGTTGGAGGGTAGAAAAAAGGAGGCCGTAGAATTTTTTGGTAAAACTGTAGGTTTCTTTGCTTGTTTTGTAGTAATTTATACGGTGATATTGCTTTTGACTAAATATATTTAGAATCTGATATACTTTGGTAAATGAATTTTAAACAAATTTTCGTTTTTCTTGTCATAATAATATCTATCCAGTTTCTCGCACATTTTGTCGTGTATGAAGGTGTGAATCTAGTTTTTGGCCCGTATTCTGGTGTATGGATTCCTGTTAGTCAGTTTTTGTTGGTTTTTCTAACTTTTGCATTTGTTGCACTAATTCTTTTTGTCTCTAAATTCAATAACTTTTTGACTAGATTTCTTTATCGAACCTTTGCTGTGTGGCAAGGTTTCCTACTTTACTTTTTCTTGGCTTCCACTGTTTCTATTCTGGCAATGTCTTTGGGTTTTGAAGTAACCAAAGAATATGGAGTAGGGGTTTTTGTTCTAGCATTTCTAACGGGTGTGTATGGTGTTATAAATGCAAAGAATATTAAAGTTAAAAAAATATCTGTTTCTCTGAAAAATCTACCAGAAATTTGGAAGAGTAAGAACGTAGTTTGGATAAGTGATGTTCATTTGGGACAAGTAAATGCTGAGGGCTTTTTGAAAAAGATTGTAAGTAAAATAAATACTTTGAACCCAGATCTTGTTTTGATAGGTGGTGATCTGTACGACGGGGTTAAAGTAAATACAAATGAAATAGTAGAACCATTAAGAAATTTGAAAACAACTAGTGGAACATATTTTATCACCGGTAATCATGATGGTTTTACAGACGCTTCTACAATAGAGGATATAAAAGCAATAGAAAGTGTCGGTATAAAAGTTTTACAGGACACAATGGTAGAGATAGACGGTGTACAGATGATTGGCATTGATTATAAACATAGTAATGCTAGAGAAAAATTTAGACAAAGACTCTCTGAGTTAAATATAAATAAGGAAATGCCATCCTTGCTTTTGAAACATATTCCAAGCGATGTGGATATTGCCAGAGAAGCTGGTATAGACTTGCAACTTTCTGGTCATACCCACAGAGCTCAAATGTGGCCACTGTCATATCTGCCAAAAATTATTTACAAAGGTTTTGACTATGGTTTGAAGAAAACTGGCGATACACAAATATATACTTCTAGTGGTGTTGGTACATGGGGTCCACCACTTAGAGTTGGCTCTAACTCAGAGATTGTTTTGATTAATTTTAAATAGAACATGACAGAAGAATTTTGCGATATTTTAGATAATAAAGGTCAAAAAACTGGAATAGTAGCTCCATATTCGGATGTTCACAAAAAAGGTTTGGTTCATCGTGCAGTCATTGTTATCTTGATAAGTTCGGATAAAAAAATTCTTTTACAGAAGAGAGCTCTTACCATGAGTGCATTTCCAGGTCTCTGGGATTTTTCTGCGACAGGACATGTTTCTTCTGGAGAAACTGCTGTTGAGGCTGCAAAAAAAGAAACACTTGAAGAGATTGGCCTTGATTTTCCATTAAATTCTTTTGAGCATCTTTTTGAAATAGATAATAATTTTGTTTTGAATAATGGGACTTATATAAACAATGAATTTCAAGATACTTTTTTGATTAGAACAGATTCTTCAGAAGACGTGTTAATAAAAAATATAGATAAGAAAGAAGTTTTAGATACAAAATGGGTTAGTTTAGATGATTTTGTGAAATGGGCAAACGACGATGGTTTCGAACTGATTCCAAGACCAGAGTATTATAAAAAATTGATAGGTATTTTGTTGAAAATTGACATCCTGTAACTGTGGTATAATGGATAGATATGAAAAATACAATAATCACAGTTTTGATTCTCGTTGTTATTGGTGCCGGTGTTTATTTTTGGATGAAAAATCCGGGAGGTTCAGTAGTGAAAGTGGACAATAGTGTGGCTACTACGACAGATAGTCAGGCAACTACTACTCCTGCAAAGGCAGAAGGGGCAGAGGTTGTTATTGGAAAGTCTGTTGATGGAAAAGATATAGTTGCATACAACTATGGTAACGGAGAAAAGAGAATTCTTCTTGTTGGAGGTGTTCACGGAGGATATTCTTGGAACACAGCTCTTGTAGCGTATGAAATGATGGATTATTTGAAGGCTAATCCAAACGTTATTCCTAAGAATGTAAAGGTAACTATTATCCCAGTTTTGAACCCAGATGGTTTAAGTGATGCTGTTGGAACAAGTAGTAAGTTCGCAAAATCTAATGTTTCTACTTCAAACGCAGTTCTTGTTGCGAGTAGATTTAACTCAAATAATGTTGATCTAAGTCGAAACTTTGACTGTGACTGGAAAGCGACTGGAGTTTGGCAGACAAAACCAGTTAGTGGTGGTTCAAAACCATTTTCTGAACCAGAAGCAATGGCAATAAAAAATTATGTAGAGAGTCATTCAATAAATGCTGTTGTTGTTTGGTACAGTTCAGCAGGTGGAGTTTATGCTTCTAGTTGTGGAGGTGATGTTTCAGGAGAGACAATAGCTATTACAGGCGCATATGCAAAAGCTTCTGGTTATCCAGCATATGATAGCTATGACTTCTATGCTACAACAGGGGATTTGGTTAATTGGCTAGCAAAGAAAAACATTCCAGCTATAAGTGTACTTCTAACTACACACAAAGATACAGAGTTAGCAAAAAATAAAAGCGGACTAACTGCATTACTACAATATTACGCTAAATAATGCCGTCCTTTTTGTCCAAGAAAACATTAATAGTATTTTCTCTATTTGCACTATTTGGTATTTTCCTTTTTCTTTATCTAACTTTTAGAAATAAAGAAGCGACAATTCCAATAGTTGTAAAAGTAGAAGTCGTGTCTCCGGTTCATACTGTAATCGGTAAGTCTGTTCAGGGTAGAGACATAGATGCATATACTTATGGCACAGGAAAAACACATTTAGTTTTTGTCGGTGGTGTTCATGGTGGCTACGAATGGAATAGTGTGTCTGTAGCTTACAAGTTTAAAGATTATCTGGATGTTAATCCAAACATCATTCCAGAAAATTTAACTGTCACTGTTGTTCCATCTGCAAATCCAGATGGCTTGTATAAAATTATTGGCAAGGAGGGACGTTTTGAAACACAAGATGTACCGAAAGGAATAGATTATGCTCCAGGTCGTTTTAACGCAAATGGCATAGATCTAAATAGAAATTTTGATTGTAAATGGCAACCAAAAAGTACTTGGAGAAACAAAACTGTTAGTGCTGGAACAAAACCATTTTCGGAACCAGAAGCTGTGGCAATACGAGATTTTGCGCTAGATAAAAAGCCACAAGCTTTTATATTCTGGCATAGTCAGTCTGGCGCGGTTTACGCTTCTCAATGTGAAAATGGTATATTGCCTGAGACTTTAAAAATAATGGATGAATACGCAAAAGCCTCTGGATATAAAGCCGTACCAACATTTGATGCGTATGAGACAACTGGTGACTCTGAAGCTTGGCTTGCAAAGGTTGGTATACCCGCAATAACTGTAGAGCTTACAACTCACGAAGATGTTGAGTGGGAAAAGAATCTCGCTGGCATAAAATCCGTCTTCGAATATTATAAAAAATAATATTTAATACGCGAATGCCTCGGGCGTCTGTCTTGATGACGGCCGAGGCATTTTGCAAACACTCATTGTGTTAGCGTTCGAAGTCTGTTGCGAGCATCAAGCTGTATACTAAGAAGACCAGCTTGGTCAGTATTCTTTGTATACTGAACCTCCAAGTATGCGGCTCTGAATTTCTCACCGTCATACTCGAATTCATGCTGTTTCATCTCCACAACACCTCTGTGTTTCTTAATAATTCTCATTATTTCCAGAATGTTGTTCATGAGTTTGTTCGGTATATTTTCACCCAAGGAAAAGGCGAAGATACCGACAATGATCACGCTCTTCTTTTCATTGTTGATATCTGGATCCTTGTTTTGAATGTTGTTCCTTCTCATGTACACACAGATCTTGTTGAGGGTTCGGATGAGCATCCGCAAGCGGGCTGCTTTTCGAGAAATTTCCAAAAGCTCGTCGCTATGGTTGACAAGACCCACCAAGTCGTATTTACGGAACATTCTGCCTCCTAAGGGTTGCACTTTCAGTCTAGATTTATAGAAACATATAGTCAAAAATAAGTCAAAGTAGTTTGAATATTTGAATTATGTACTATAATAGTTCAACAGATAAAATGAAAAAAATACTTACATTTATTGTTTTGATAGGGTTTATTTTTGGTGGAGCTTACTATATAAAGAAAAATAAAAAGCCAGAAATAAAACCTATAGTTTATAAAACATCTTTTGAATCAGATGAATACGTTCGTTTTGGTATGGAAGTTTATGATTCTATTTTGAAAAATTACTGGGCACCACATTCTCAGTACGACCTTTCAAACTTTTTTAAACTTGGTGTAGAAAAAGTTAGTGGTAAAAGTTACACGCTTTCTTCTACAACTAGAGAAGCTACAGCAGAGATGCTTTCTCTTGCCATTAGTTCTGCCACATCTACAGAAGCAAAGAAGAATTTGGCTTTAAATACAGCTATAGTTGTTCTATATAACTTGCAACCGCTTGGACGAAACGGAATACTTTCAACACAACAGGAAACACAGCTTAGACAAACAGTAGCAAATATAGATACCTCAAAAAATTTATATCAGAATCTTGATTTGGAAAAAGGTGCCACACCAGAGCAGGTTGTAAAAGCTTATGAGAAAAAAGACGAGGAGTTAAAAAAGGCGACAACTACAGAGGCTAAAGCAAAGAGAGAAGAAATTGCTTATGTAAAAAAGGTTTTGACTAACCCACAGAGTAAAAGTCTATACGATCAAGCTGGGATTGAGCCAACTATTTTTAGTCACAAAATAGGAGATACTCTTTATCTTTATATTAGTAAAATATCGCCAACAACTTTTGGTGAATTTGCTTATGCAATAGATTCTGCGTCCTCTACAAAAAAACTTAACAGCATGATAATTGACTTTAGAGGTAATGTTGGTGGTTCACTAGATTTTCTGCAAAATTTCTTAGGACTTTTTGTTGGTCCAAACCAATATGCTTTTGATTTATTTCATCAGGGAGACTATCAAGTACAGAGAACGGTTCAACCAAAGTTTCCATTGCTAGGTAGATATAAAGAAATAGCAATTATTACAGACAATATGACACAGTCTACCGCGGAACTTACGGCGGCTACATTTAAGAGACTTAATTTGGCAAAAGTAGTCGGGACAAACACGAGAGGTTGGGGAACAGTAGAAAACACATATCCAGTAGAGACGGTAATTGACCCAAATGTAAAGTACACATTGCTTTTGGTTAACAGTGTAACACTAAGAGACGACAACCAGTCTATAGAAGGTATGGGTGTTGATCCAAATATTAGAACAACTGAGAAAAATTGGAAAACTCAATTGGTCGAAACATTTAACACTAGTTCACTTATTGAAGCCTTAAAGAAAACAGCAGGAGTAGCGCCTCTGAAGTAATTATTCGTGATGTTTTAATTCTAGCTCGTGTTGATGAATATCTTTTTCGTGTTTAAGTCTTTTTGATTTTTGAGTAATAGCCATAATAGAAAGTACAGCAATATATGTAGACAGAACTTCTTCTGGTATATGGTATTCCTTATGCATTACAACAGTGGCTACCATTATTCCAACAACTAGAACTGTCCATCCGATAACGAAAATTTCTCCTGGATGTCTATCTCTTCTGAATTCATACCATCTTTCAAACTCCTTTACTCCGGCGAATATTACAAGTAGAGCAACATAAATAACCAAAACAGAGGGGAGTATTTCTCCCAATGCATGGTCATACATAAAGTCGTAAATTATTGCGGCATAACAGACCAAGCACCAAAAGTTGGTGATGTATCTCCAAAAGACATCTTTTATTACAGGGTTTTCTACTGACATATAAAAATTATAACACAATATTTCTGCACTTGTGAATTGTCTTAATATATATACATATGCTAATATATGCATATGTCAGATTTATGTAAAGAAATAGCCCAAATGGGTAAGGGGATAGGAAACGAAAATCGTTACCGAATTTTAGAATCAGTCATGAATGGTTCTAAAACGGTTAGCGAAATAGCGGAGATAGTAAAACTTCCTCAACCTGCAGTTTCTCAGAACCTAAAGGTTTTGAAGTCTGCCAATCTTGTGCAAGATCAGCGTAGAGGAAAAGAAGTATTCTATGAAATTAACGTTTCTTATATGGCCAAGCTTTTAAAAAAGCTTGCGACTGACGTTTCTAATGGTAAGAAATAATTATTAGTTAACAAAATAAAATATATGAACAATTATGATGAATTAGTAGATTCAAGTGTGCTTGATAATACTATTAAAAATTTAACAGATCATGGATTTATCGTTGAGGTTGTTGATACAGGCTCTCAGGCTTTGGAAAAAATAAAAACAATTATCCCAAAGGATGTTTCAGTTATGAATGGTTCTTCCACAACTTTAAACCAGATAGGTTTTGTGGAATATCTTAAGAGCGCGGATCATGGTTGGAATAATATACACGCAAATATTATTGCTGAAACTGACAAAGAAAAGCAGTCAAAGCTGAGAAAGGAGTCTGTATTGTCAGACTTCTATCTAGGTTCAGCTCATGCTGTTTCAGAGACTGGAGAAATACTTATCGCTTCAGCTAGTGGAAGTCAGTTACCACATCTAGTTTTTACATCACAGAATGTAATTTTGGTTATTAGTACAAAGAAAGTGACAAAAGATTTAAGCGAAGCAATGAATCGTATTGATGAACATGTGGTCCCACTGGAAGATCAGAGAATGAAAGGTGTAGGTTATCCTGGTACCGTCTATTCAAAACTTTTGGTTATAAAATCTGAGCCAGCTATGATGGGCAGAAAGTTTAGAGTTATATTTGTTAAAGAGAATCTAGGTTTCTAGTTAATATGACACCAAAAAAGCCATTATTATTGGCTTTTTTGGTGTCTGAAATATTTTGAAAGTTCGGTTGTATTAGGTGTTATAGTATACATATGAATACTGAAGTCATAGATCTTACTGATGAACAGTTGGCAAAACTGGTTCAAGGTGGGGATACAGACAAATTCGGCTTACTTATGGAGCGCTATCAAGCTAAGCTTTTTCGTTATGGAAAAAAGTTTCTTTCTGACGCCGATAATATAGAGGATGTCGTACAGGACGTTTTCATAAAGACATATCAGAATATAAATAGTTTTGATACTTCTCAGAGGTTCTCACCTTGGATTTATCGTATTGCACATAACACATATATAAATGCAATAAAGAAAAGTCTTCTTGGGCCAATGTATCTTTTTGATTTTGATACTCTACTTTCTTATACAGTAGTAGATGATCCTGTTGTAAGAGAAAGAGAACAAAAGGAAATGAAAGATGTTGTAGATAAAGGCCTAAGTCTTATAGAGCCAAAGTATCGAGAGATATTGGTTTTGTATTACATAGAAGATCTGAGCTATAAAGAAATTGCAGAAATTCTTCATATACCTATAGGTACAGTTGGAGTGAGAATTATGAGAGCAAAAGATATATTGAAGGAGGCAATGGAAAAAGCAAAAATAGGACAAATAAACCACTAGAATAATATGGAAACAGAAAAAATACAAAATGATATAAGAAATCAAATACTAGAGAAAATAAAATCTGGTGAGGTTAATATGAAGCCAAAATATTATTTCATAATAAAACTTATGGCTTTGGCTTTAACTGTCTTTCTTACCTTTATTCTTTCCGCTATGTTGGTTAGTTATGTATTATTTAGCATAAAGATAAGCGGACAGTTTTTCTTGTTGGGTTTTGGAGCCAAGGGGTTATATCAATTTTTTATAGCGCTACCATGGTTCATTCTAGCTATAGACCTTGTTTTAATTTTCATATTGGATTGGCTTCTGAAAAGTTTTAGATTCGGATATAACAGTTCTGTTATGTTTCTCTTTGTTGTAACACTTGTTTCGATAACAGTTCTTGCGTATCTAATAAATTCGACCTCTTTTCATAGAGATATGATGATACGTGCAGAGGGTAAAAAGCTTCCTATAGCTGGTGGCTTCTATAACGACCTCAGAAGGTCACACAAGAGCCAAGGTTTGTTTAGGGGAGAAATACTCTCTATAGAGGGAACCAGTACATTTTTTATTAAATATAGGGATTATGACTCTCGTATAGAAGGCGACACGGCTAAAATAGTCGTTCCTAACTCTATAGATTTATTCTCTACAGGGGTGATAGTTGGTGATACTGTATTTATTGCTGGGGACTCTGTTGATGGTGAAATCCATGCGTACGGTATAAGAAAATTGACTGATTATAAATAAAATTGTTTTAAATATAAAATTTGAAATAAATTAAAATAAGATTTGTATCATTTGTACACTGTCACGGATGATTATTAGATAATTGCCAAACGGCAAACTGTGGTGAGCCATAGTTAACTAAATAATATGAAAGACAAAAGATACAAAAGAATGAAAAAAGCAATTTTAGCTGGAGCTAGTTCCGGAATAGTTGCTGGTATGATACTTATGGGTTCAGGTAATACTGCTTATGCAGAAACGGCAGAGAGGTCTTTGCCAGCTTACACACAAAATGCTCCTTCTTTGGGTATGCATATGACTCATAAGTGGAATTCTGTTGGTAAGGCGGGTGCTATTGCAGGTGGCTTTGGGCTAGATAAGGACATGGTCAAAGCAGAACTCAAGTCTGGAAAAACAATGAAACAGATTTTGCGAGAAAATGGTATCGTTCTAAATCATGCAGATAGGGACGGTGGACACTCGAGCAGAAAAGGATGGAGGAAAAATATCTAATTGGAATTTATTTTGTAATGTAATATAATAACTTCATTAATTTTAAGTAGAAAATACAAATGGAAGATCAAAAACAAGGAAATGGTGCTATGTTGTGGGTGGTGGCGGTTGTGGTTGTAGCTTTGCTAGCTTTTGGAGGCTATAAGTACATGAATAAAAGTTCTAGTACTAATGCAGAGATTCCACTTGTGAACAATGTTGATACAACAGTTCCCGTGGCAACAACACCAGGCTCTGTTTACAAGAATGGAACATATTCAGTAACAGGAAGTTATGTTTCTCCAGGTGGTAATGAAGATCTTCCAGTTACAGTTACTTTGAACGGTGATTTAATTTCAGATGTGAATGTAACGGTTGGTGCAACAAGAAAAGAATCCGTGTATTGGCAAGAAAAGTTTATAGCAGACTATAAGATATTGGTTGTTGGGAAGAAGATTAATGAAGTTAAATTAACAAAAGTTTCTGGTTCATCTTTGACACCAAAGGGTTTTATGGATGCATTAGCTAAGATAGAGACACAGGCAAAGGCTTAATAATTTTAAATCTGGCCGATTTCTTTGTTGCTAGTTTTATTTTTTCCACGCGCAGTACTAGATGTACAGCTTGGTCAAAAATAAAACGTCGCGCCTCGAACTCGACTCAGATTTTAAATTATTAATAAACCAACGGATGAATCTAAAAATTTAAAAAATTTGGATGAAATCCGAGGCGAACGAGAAAAATTTGAGAAGCCTTATCGAGTATAAGGTGACGATAATTTTTTGAAGTTTAACGAAGGAGTTCGCCAAATTTTAAATTTTACTATGACAAAGTTTGAATTTGAAGCTATAGGTACCCACTGGCTAATAGACATACAGGACAACCTCTCAAGTGAAAGAGAGGTTGTTTTGCTAGAAAAGATAAATGATAGAATTGCAAAATTTGATATGGACTACTCTCGATTCAGGGATGATTCATTGGTTACAAAAATGTCAGAGGAGGCGGGGGAGTTTTATTTACCAGATGATGCAGATTTAATGATAACTCTTTATAAAAAGATGTACGATGTCACTTCTGGTCTCGTCACACCTCTCATTGGGCAAGTTTTAGTTGATGCTGGTTATGATGCAAAATATTCTCTTTCTCCAAAAAAAATGACAAAACCCAAAGAATGGGACCAAGTCATTGATTGGCAAAAACCTAATTTATTTTTAAAAGAACCCGCTCTTTTGGACTTTGGTGCTGGAGGAAAGGGATATCTAGTTGATATTGTCTCAGAAATTATTGAGGCAGAGGGAGTTACTTCTTATTGTGTTGATGCTGGTGGAGATATGCGACAAAGGAATTTTTCTGGAGAGGGTCTTAAGGTTGGACTAGAGCATCCAGAAGATAAAACTATGGTCATAGGAGTGGTGGATATTCTAAATCAAAGTTTGTGTGGATCAGCTGGAGACAGGCGAAAATGGACAGGATATCATCATATTATTAATCCGAGCACGCTATCTTCTCCGAATGAAATTTTGGCAGTATGGACTATTGCAGACAGTACTATTTTGGCAGACATACTTACTACAGGGCTATTTTTCGTTGCACCAGAAACTTTGCAGGATAACTTTAAGTTTGAATACTTAATAGTCTATTCAGATTACTCTATGAGAAAGTCTCCCGGTTTTAATGCTGAGATTTTTACAGAATAAGGTGATAAAATAAATTTATGAAATATATAGATAATTTTTTGAATGGGGTAACGATGTACAAACTTGTTTTGTATAGTTTGGTTGCTTTGGCCGGGTTATCGATTGTTTTTAGTTTTTTTGGAATACTTTCCTACAGTCCTTTAAGTTTAATCATCTCAATCGTGTCTATAGTTTTTGTTTGTTTCGTATCAAACACAATATTTGCCAAAATATTGAATGTACAAGTAAACTCTGAATCATATCTAATTACCGCATTGATTTTGTACTTCATTCTATTTCCTGTTACTACAGTAGATGAACTCGTAACTGTAGGATTAGTCGCTTTTGTATCAATGGCTTCAAAGTATATTCTAGCCATAAATAAGAAACATATTTTTAACCCAGTAGCGATTGCCATTTTCCTTGCAACACTTTTTGGTAGTGGTATTGCGTCATGGTGGGTTGGTTCAACCACCCTTGTTATCCCAGTTATCATTTTGGGGCTACTTATAATTAGAAAAGTTAGAAGATTTGAAATGTTTATTGCTTTTTTGATAGCAAGTATTATAAGTTTATTTATTTTTAACTATTCTGATGGTTCAAAGTTTTTAGAATTTCTTAAAATCACTTTCCTATCTGGACCATTATTCTTCCTTGGTTTCTTTATGTTAACAGAGCCGTTAACAACTCCACCAAAAAAGAAAATGCAGATAGTTTACGGTGTAATAGTTGGAGCGCTATTGGGTTCAAGTTTTGAATACGGTATCCTTTATTCAACTCCGGGTTTTGCTCTTATCGTTGGCAATATTTTTTCATATCTTGTTTCACCAAAGGCAAGACTTGTTCTTACTTTAATCAAGAAAAATCAACTTACAAAAGACATATATGAATTTATTTTTAAATCAGACGTAAAATTGTCATATTTGCCTGGACAGTATCTAGAATGGACTCTGGGCCATAAATCTCCAGATATGAGAGGTAATAGACGATATTTTACTATCGAGTCATCTCCTACAGAAGAAGAGATAAAGCTTGGTGCAAAGTTCTATGATAACTCAAGTTCATTTAAGAAAAAGCTACTTTCCATGAATGATGGAGAAAAAATCTATGCTTCCCAGCTCTCTGGAGAATTTACTATGCCTGAAGATACTAAAAAGAAATTAGTTTTTATTGCCGGTGGTATCGGTGTCACACCGTTTCGAAGTATGGTGAAATACCTAGTAGATAAAAAGGAAAGAAGAGATATTGTTTTGTTTTTCTCAAATAGAACTCCAGCAGATATTGTATATAAAGACTTGTTTCAAGAAGCTGAGAAAGAAATTGGTCTAAAAGTAATATATGCCGTTAATGATTTAGCAGGATCTATTTTGCAAGATAATATGAGAATTGGCTTTGTAAATGAAGAGATGATTAAAAAAGAAGCTCCTGACTATGCAGAAAGAACATTTTACATTTCTGGTCCTCATGTGATGACAACAGCATTCGAAAGTACATTGTCAAAGATGGGAATAAAATCTTCAAATATCAAGACGGACTTTTTCCCAGGTTTTGTATAGTCTTGTTGCCTAAAAGTTATTGTAAGATACAATTAGGTTAAGCGTCTAAATATTTATAAATTAAAAAAACATTATGCCATTAGCATTATTATTGTTACTTTTAGTTGGGGGTGGTACTACGGGGATTGTTGCTGAGAAGTCTTTACCAGGAGATGTTTTGTATCCTGTTAAAATTCATATAAACGAAAATTTTGAATCAGCAGTTGCTTTTACAGCAAAATCTGACGCAGAAGTTTCTGTTAAACACGCAGCAAAAAGACTTGCAGAGGCACAGAAATTAAAGGATAAAGGAGAGCTTTCTTCAGAGCAGAGTATTGAATTAGCAAACTCTTTTAAAAATGAGGTTAAAATTATAAATGAAAACGTAGAGAAGGTAAGATCCAAAGGGGATTCTGAGTCTGCAGATAAAATAGATTCTGATTTTGAAAAAGATGTGAAAGAGTATTCTGAAATAGTCGGTATATTGGGTGTTGATGATGAAGATGAAGATAAAAATGAGGACAAGAAAGTTGAGTCAAAAGTAAAATCTACTAATACGGCTGTTAAGAAAGAAGAACATAATGACGACGATGATGATCATGAAGAAATGGGAGATGACAAGAAAGTTGTGACACCAACAAAAACTACACCAAAAACTGTTACACCTCCAAAAACTACAACACCTACAGCACCAACAGTTCCTGTAAGTACAGTTGCAAAATACACTATGGAGCAGGTTTCTAAGCATAATACTCCAACCGACTGCTGGTCAGTTGTTAATGGTGGGGTATATAACTTTACTGATTTAATATCAGTTCATCCAGGAGGTCCATATCCTATTGTGAGTGCATGTGGAATAGATGGAACAAGCAAATTCTTGAATGAACATGGAGGACAGGAAATGCCAGCACAAGAGTTAGCCAAATTAAAAATAGGAGAATTACAATAGTATAAATCTCTTACAAAACCACTCATTTGAGTGGTTTTGTATTATAATTCAAACATGAATAAAGAAATCGCAGTTTTTGGTGGAGGATGCTTTTGGTGCACAGAAGCCGTCTTTAAAATGCTAAAGGGTGTATCAAGTGTACTGCCTGGCTATTCTGGTGGAACAGTACCAAACCCGACATACGAACAAGTCTGTAGTGGTGCTACAGGGCATGCAGAATGTACACAAGTTGAATATGATCCTAGTCAGATAAATTATAAAGACTTACTGACTGTGTTTTTCGGTAGCCATGATCCAACTACACTGAACAGGCAAGGTGCTGATGTTGGTACTCAATATAGATCTGTTATTTTCTATACGACTGGTGATCAAAAAGAAACGGCAGAGAGTTTCATAAGAGAGATAAACCTTTCGAGTAATGAAGGTAAACCAATAGTCACAGAAGTATTACCGCTAGATATATTTTACCCAGCAGAGGATTATCATAAGGATTATTATGAGAGAAATAAAAATGAAGCATATTGTGAATTAGTTATAAATCCAAAACTTGAAAAAGTGGTTAAAAATTTTGCAGAACTATTAAAAAAATAATTAAATTATATGGATATAAACGAAGAAGACTTAAAGAAAAAATTAACAGAGGAGGAATACAGGGTATTGAGAGAAAAGGGTACAGAAGCTCCATTTTCTGGAAAGTTATTGCATGATGATAGAGATGGTATGTATAAATGTAAAGTCTGTGGTCAGAATCTCTTTTCTTCTGAGTCAAAATTTGATTCTGGAACTGGCTGGCCATCATTTGATCAGGCCTTACCGGGTAGTGTTATTGAAACTCCAGACTATACAGCTGGTATGCAGAGAGTTGAAATCACATGTTCAAAATGTGGTTCACACTTGGGTCATGTTTTTAACGATGGCCCAACAGATACAGGAATGAGATATTGTCTTAATTCTGTGTGCCTAGATCTCGAGGAAAATAAGTAAAAAATTTCAGAACAGGCAAAAATATGTTAGATGCTAGGCGCGAATGAGCATTGTGACCAAGCTGTATAAATATACTGCGCGTGGAACAAGCGGAATGAGCAACAACGCAGATGACGTGTTTTTGCTTGTTTTGCTATTCGTCGTCGCGGAGGTGCTTTACTATCAACTTTTTGATTTCCTTCTTTGTGCTGATTCTTCTTCCAGTTCCAGCCTCTATATCTCGTATAACATTCTCTAAGTCTTCTATTTTATAAACACGATAGTTGTTCATTGGGTGCCTATGAGCCTTTAGCTTTCCGTTATTGTCCCAGTTACGAAGTGTGAGAGGGGAAACACCCAATATTTTTGATGCCTGCTTTATTGTAATAAATAAGTTTGCCATATGTACTACATATAATAACAAGCTATTAATGTTTATCAATGTTTGATGTTGATAACTTTTTTGTGGTATAATATAAGTATGGATAAAGACGCACTTCAAAAATATTTTTTTATTAGCTTGCTTTTGGCTATTTCAGCGATTATCTTTTTTGTATTTCTTCCGTTCCTTGAGGTTATAATTTTGTCTACAATTTTTGCTGTTGTTTTGGGCCCAGTTCATGAAAAAATCACAAAAATGATAGGTGGAAGAAAAGGCACTGCTGCTTTTATTGTGATTCTGCTTTTTGCTGTTGTGGTTATTGCTCCTTTTACTTATCTTTCATTCAAAGTTCTAAATGAATCAAAAGATATTTATATACAATTAACAAATCACACTGATATTGACTATATTCAAAAATTAACAAATGCTGTTGAAAAGCCAATACAGAAAATTTATCCAAGTTTTAGTTTGAATGTTGGAGAGTTTGCCAAGCTCGGCGCAGATTGGATTACAGCCCATCTATCAGCTATTTTGTCATCTGTCCTTTCTATCGTAACTGGCATTATACTTATATTTATTTCACTATTTTTCTTTTTGCGTGATGGCGAAAAGTTTAAAAAGACTTTGATAAGTTTAAGTCCGCTTGCTGACAAATACGATGAACTTATATTCAAAAAAATTAAACTAACAATAAACGCCACTTCAAGCGGTGTCATACTTGTTGCTCTGGTTCAGGGTATTTTGGCTGGCGTTGGTATGTGGGTTTTTGGAATTCCAAACCCGACTTTATGGGGTAGTATTTCTGCTGTAGCTTCTTTGGTTCCGGGTCTAGGTACTGCACTTATATTTATCCCTGCTGTTGCTTATACATACATTGCAGGAAATATTCCAAATGCTATCGGTCTGCTTTTGTGGGGAGGCCTCATAGTTGGTTTGGTAGATAATTTCCTGACACCTTATTTGTATTCACGAAGCGTTGATATTCATCAACTGATAATGCTTTTTGCTGTTTTAGGAGGACTTGTGGTGTTTGGTCCAATAGGATTTATTTTTGGTCCAATAGTTTTGGCCATATTCTTTTCTCTCATTGATATCTATCAAGATATTATTCTCGAAGCAAAGTCTCTATAGATTTTTATTACAAACTACTGTAGAGTGATATTCTATGTCTACTGGAGAATCTATAATTCGTTTTGAGGATGTTTCATTTGATTTTGGAATAAAAAAACACATTTTAGATGAGGTTTCTTTTAACGTACGTGCTGGTACAAAAATAACCATCATGGGCCAGAATGGCGCAGGAAAAAGTACTTTGTTCGGGCTTATAACAAAAGTCTACAAACCAGAATCAGGAAAGATTTTTATAAATGAAAAAATGAGCATTGCTATCGCTCGTCAGGTCATACCAAGAAATGAAATGGAAATGACCGTTAAAGATTTTTTCTTAAACTGTTTCAAGACAAAAGTTTATGATATTGATCCAAGAATCAAAAAAGTTTTGGAGGTTGTTAACCTAAGCGCTCCAACAGACAGAATCATAAAATCTTTTTCAGGTGGCCAACAAGCAAGACTTCTGCTCGCCTCTGCTCTAATACAAGATCCTGACATTTTACTTTTGGATGAACCCACAAACAACCTCGATAAAGAAGGCATAGAACACCTAACAAATTTTCTTGTTGAATACAAAAAGACTTGTCTTGTTATTTCTCACGATGCTGAATTTCTAAATGCTTTCACGCATGGAGTTTTGTATCTAGATGTAAATACTAAAAAAATTGAGCAATACGTAGGAAACTATTTTGATGTGGTAAAAGATATCGAAGCGAGAATAGATAAGGAAAATAGAAAAAATGCCCAGCTTGCAAAAGAAATTCAAGAAAACAAAGACAAAGCTAACTTTTTTGCTAACAAAGGAGGTCAGATGAGACTTGTAGCCAGAAGAATGCGGGAAAAAGCAGAGGAACTTGAGGATGAGATTGTAGATGTAAGAAAAGAAGATAAAACTATCCGGTCTTTCGTTATTCCATGTCAAAAGGATATAAATGGAGATATCATAAATATTACTTCTTTTAGTATGATCAAAAATCATAAACCTGTAGCAAGGAAGTGTAATATTACTTTGCGTAAGAAAGAACATTTACTTTTGACGGGACCAAATGGTATCGGAAAAAGTACTCTGCTAGAATCACTTGCGTCTGGAACTGCAAAAGGTGCTGTTATAACAGATGGAATAAAAGTTGGATACTACAGACAAGATTTTTCTACATTAAATTTTGAAGACACTGTTCACGATTCTTTGATGCAGGTTATGGATGAACAAGTAGAAGAAAAGCTTCGTTCAACAGCTGCCGGTTTTCTTATAGCTGGTGAACTTATTAATACAAAAATCGGTAATCTTTCTGAGGGACAAAAGGGCCTTGTGGCTTTTGCCAGACTTGTTTTGCAGAAACCAGGACTTCTAATACTAGATGAGCCGACAAACCATATAAACTTTAGGCACATTCCTGTTATTGCTGAGGCTTTGGATAAATTTGAAGGCGCAATGATTCTTGTTTCTCATGTTCCGGAGTTTGTGAAGCAGATACGGATAGATGAGACGTTTGCACTAGATAAATAATTATAAATTCTTTCTCACCAAAACCTTTTCAGATACTCTCACTTTTCCGGCGAAAAGTTCGCTCTAGTCCTCGGTCGCAACTTGTCAATGAGCTTCGCTCCGCTCAGACTTTGACAAGACCGTGCTTGCGACCTGCGGATGCTCTGAAAAGATTTTGGTTCAAAGAATTTAACACTACATGAAAAAAATATTTTTCTATTTTAAAAGAGTTAGACGTAGAATGGTAAAGAGAAAATTACCCTCTAAAAAATATTTAGAATACAAGGAAAAAGCTAGAGAAATTGCCACTAGCAGGTTGGAACATTTTAACCAACATTACAAACTAACTTATGGAAAAGTGGCCATAAGAAATCAAAAAAGCCGTTGGGGTAGTTGTTCAAGTAAAGGTAATCTGAATTTTAATTACAAAATAGCATTACTTCCATCACATCTAGCTGATTATGTTATCGTGCATGAACTTTGTCACAGAGGTCAGTTTAACCATTCACAAAAGTTTTGGGATTTGGTTGGTGAGATTTTACCGAACTATGAAAAATTAGTTATTGAATTGAAGGGAATTAGAATAAAATAGTTAGGCATTACTTCCTGCCACAAAACCAGTAGTCCAACACAACTGTAAACTGTATCCGCCACTAGGTCTGTCTATGTTGAGAATATCACCTGTAAGATAGAGATTTGAGAAAAGTTTGGATGCCATTGTTTTGAAATCAACTTCCTCTAACGAAACTCCGCCTGATGTTACTATGGCTTTGTCTTCGCCAAGTAACCCTGTAACTTTTACTCGTAGATCCTTTAAAACTTGCACTAGGTGCAGTCTTTCTTCTCTTGTGATGCTATGAGAAGGTTTGTCACCATCTATTCCAGACAAACCAACTATTATTGGAACCATAGCAAAAGGTAGCAGTGAGTCTAATGTGTTTTTAAACTTCTTATTACTCTTCTCCTTAAAAATATCCTGAAGTTTCAAATTAAGTTGTCCGTAGTCAAGATCAGGAAGAATATCTAGTGAAAGAAAAACATCACCGTACTTCAAAAGTTCTCCGACTTCACTACTCAGGTTTAGTATTGTTGGACCAGAAAGTCCAAAATGGGTAAAAAGGATTTTTCCTTTTTTGATTTCTTGTTTAACTTCGTTTTGAAGAACAGTTATTTTTACATTCTCAAGGCTTACACCCTGTAGGGTTTTTACCCACTCATCTTCTACAGAAACTGGAACAAGTGACGCTGTCGGTTCTGTGACCTTGTGGCCGATTTCAGCTAACCATTTGAAGCCATCCCCAGTAGAACCTGTTTCTGGATGAGATTTGCCTCCTGTAGATAGTACAAATGACTTTGCTCTGATTACTGTTTTATCTTTGAGTTTAACTGAAGTTATTTTGTCGCCATCTGTCTCAATACCAACAACAGTACAGTTCGACTGAACCGTAACCTTGTTAGTTTTTAAATATTCCAATAAAACATTCCACACAGACTTTGCTTTATTTGTAACGGGGAAAACTCTGTTATTTGCTTCTACTTTTGTTTCCATTCCTCGAGAGTTAAAAAAGTCCAAAGTATCTTTATTTGAAAATTGTGAAAAAGCGGAAAATAAAAATTTATCTGAGTCTTTAAATTTTGAAAGTAGAACCCGTAAATCTTTTTCTGCATTTGTTACGTTACATCTACCACCGCCTGTTATGAGAAGTTTTTTACCAAGCTCATCATTTTTTTCCAAAAGTAAAACTTTTTTACCTAGCGACCCAGCGCGACCAGCAGTCATCATGCCGGATGCTCCGCCACCAATAACAACAACATCCCAAATAGTTTCTTCGTGTTTGTGCATAAGTTTGTGTTATATGAATTAAACCTTGATATAATTAATATTGCAAGGTTATATTTTACAAATTAACTCACTAGATATGAAAACTTTTTTCAATCACATTTTTACCAGTCCGAAATTTTCTTGGATCTGGCTTATTGTTCGTGTTTATGTTGGATGGGAGTGGCTTCACGCAGGGTACGATAAACTTGTTAGTCCAATTTGGGTTGGTGAAAAATCCGGCGTAGCTATTGCAGGTTTTGTAAAAGGTGCACTAGCAAAAACTGTAGGGGAGCATCCAGACGTATCTTCTTGGTATGCTTGGTTTCTACAACATGGAGTCTCACCATATTCACAAGCATGGTCATACGCTATAACATATGGAGAAATTCTTGTTGGACTCGGACTTATTTTTGGTGCACTGACATTCCTCGCTGCTTTCTTTGGTGCATTTATGAACCTCAACTATCTTTTTGCAGGAACTGTTAGTACAAACCCACAACTTTTGGTTTTAGCTATCCTAATAATGCTTGCTCATAAAACTGCTGGCTTTATTGGACTCGATTATTATCTAGATCACGCAAAAAAATCTTGGGCACTGTTTAGGTAAATTATTATATTTATATAAAAGAAGAGCCGGCAGGGAAGTCCCTGCCGGCCTTTTCGAATCGAGTAGTCGCATCACTTTTCGGCGATACACACCTCCTTCGTGCTCTCGTACACCCACTCTGGATTGTACGCTGTGTTCAACTGAAACTTTCCGCACAAGGCGCCATTGTAGGGGCCCATGTCCGTCTTGGGCGCGTAGAATTCGTACTCGATCTGAGTATAGCCCTGGTCGAGCCTCTTGCTCAGGTTGGCCTGGCCGTATTCCACAACCGACTTCGTGTAGGAGCTTCCCTTGAAAGAGATTCCCACCGTGACATCCGTGGAGAAAGGAGACCAAACCAGGGTGCTGATGACGAATACGTCCTTTGCGTCGTCCTTCCACCACATTCTGGTCTGGTAGCTTGCGACACCGTTGTTGTACATGTAGATTGGCGCCATGTACTCAGGTCGTCCATTCGCATACACCTGCACCCTTCGCATGTCCCAGATCCCGTGGATGAAGCCGTTCGGGGCTTCTGCGCGCACCACGATGTCCGCCCACTGTCCGCTGTTGTCGAGTGGGAGCATCGAGAACTGAATCTCGGCGACGCCGTCCACCTGAACGCAGCCGCTTGTCCCTGTGGTGCACTGGCCGTACCTCTTCGCCGAGCCGAGGTCTTCGTACTCTTCGTAAGTGGTCTGGTCGCGCTTCATGGGCGACACCACGAGCTCCGCGCCCCTGACTGGCTTGCCGTAGTTATCGAGGATCCTGATCACGATGCCTGTCTTGCTGTTGGGCATCTGGATCGTGTTCCGAACGGACGTCGAGAACCCAGGTCGGGTACTCGACTGAGCGAGCAGATCGTTGGCGAAGCCGACGAGAACCACGAGAGCGACCAGGACGGTCAAAATTCGGCGCATTAGGTCATCCTCACGTTTTTGGTGCCA
>CAYQQL010000001.1:21948-38520 GCA_964420095.1 uncultured Candidatus Saccharibacteria bacterium
GTCTTGGCGACACACCTGGCTATTATTATAGCACACAACTTGTATTTTTGTCAAGCACTATAATTGACAAAAATGTGGGAGTAGTATATAGTACTCTGCATTGAGTCTTCTCTACTTTATTTATTAACTTGAGATGAAGGACCAGAGGTTTACCTCTTCCGCGCTCAATTAATTAAATGCAATCAAAAATACAAAAAGGTGTCCTTTCGAGGACATTTAAAAAGCCTGCGTTCGCAGGTCGCTCAACTGGCGCTCGATCAAGATTTCCAGTTCGTGGTGGTAACAGAGGTGGAGGTGGTAGAGGCCGAGGTGCTTCAACCAGCATCCATCCATCAAAGTTTGTTAACAAAGCAGTTATAACAGAAACTGTTGAACAGTTTGTGCCTGAGCACAAGTTCTCAGATTTTCTTATAGACGAAAGATTAAAAGAAAACATCATAACAAAAGGTTATGTTGATCCATCTCCGATTCAAGATAGGGCTATTCCTCATGTTCTAAAAGGTGAAGACGTTGTTGGTATCGCAAACACAGGTACAGGAAAAACAGCAGCGTTTCTTATTCCTCTTATTCATAAAGTACTTTCAAATCCAAAAGAAAACATACTTATCATGTGTCCTACACGTGAGCTCGCAATACAGATAGAAGAGGAGCTAAAAGGTTTTATTGGTGGAATGCAGATAAGTTCTACATGTTGCGTTGGAGGTGCACCGATAGGTTCACAGATGCGACAGTTGCGATACAGAAATGAATTCGTTATCGGTACACCAGGACGACTAAAGGATTTGATCGAAAGAAAGTCTCTAAACCTTTCATATTTTAAAACAGTTGTTTTGGACGAAGCTGACAGAATGCTAGATATGGGTTTCATAAACGATATGAAGTTTATGATGGCTATGATGCCGAAGGACAGGCATACTCTGTTTTTCTCCGCGACACTTTCTCCAGAAATTTCTGCACTTATAAAAGATTTCTTAAAAAATCCTGTAATGATCTCTGTAAAAACTCAAGATACATCAAAAAATGTTGAACAAGATGTTGTCAGAGTCGAACGAGGTGAGAACAAGTTGGATGTTCTGCATTCAATGCTTATGCAACCAGACTTTAGTAAAGTTCTAATTTTTGGACGAACGAAGCACGGTGTTGAAAGACTAACTACAATGTTGAATGCACGAGGTTTCAAAGCAGAATCTATTCATGGTGATAAAAACCAGTCAGCACGACAGAGGGCATTGAAGACTTTCAAGGATGACAAAGCACAGGTGCTAGTTGCAACAGACGTTGCTGCTCGAGGCTTGGACATCTCTGGAGTTTCTCACGTTATTAACTTTGATATTCCAGCTACGTATGAGGACTATGTTCATAGAATAGGCCGAACGGGGAGAGCGGGGAAGAAAGGTAAAGCTTTTACGTTTATTGAGTAGTTAAAACTTCCACATTTGGTGCATTTCGTTGTCACTGCAATTTTTTGGTTCCACACGCAGTATTAATATACAGCTTGGTCACCAAAAAATTTTGTTCCTAGAACTGCACTCAAATCTGAAAGTTTTAGAATTCTCTTGTCGGATTTCATCCAGATTATGAAAGTTTAGAATACAAACAATACGCGAGGCGAAGCCTCGCGTATTGTTTAGTGTGTTTATATTTTATTTGACGTCATATTTAAAAAGGTCTAGAATTTTAGGTAGGGAGGGCGGTATGAACTCGATTGCCAGATCGTCGGTTTCTTCGGCGCAGACCGAGCAGTCTCAGTCCAGGTTGCAGACCGTGTTGTCCATGCCTCTTCAGTGGTGGGCTGGAATTGTGGCCCTTGCTGGGGTCGTGGTCTACGCGCTGTCGCTCGTTCTCTAGAGCCAATCTCCGGCTCACACATCATCTCCGCATGTCTGGGGAACTGCCACGTCCCGTCAAGACGTGCGGAGTTTCCTTTTATATTATGTTACAATAGCACCAATGGAACATTTGATCGCTCTTATAAAAGATGTTGGATACTATGGATATGTTATTCTTTTTGTAATTATTTTCCTTGAATCTTTTCCTCTAACTTTTTATTTACCGGGAGATTCGCTACTTTTTACTACAGGTTTTCTGGCATCACAGGGGTATTTTAATATGGCTATACTCGTACCAACACTTTTTGTCGCCAGTATTTTGGGTTACAACTTCAGTTACTTTATGGGTGAAAGACTTCGTAACTTCATTTTGAAAAGTAACGACAGATACTGGTTCAAGAAGAATCATTTAGACTATACGCAAGAGTTTTTCGACAAATATGGCGACAAGACTTTAATCTTTGGTCGTTTTGTTCCTATTGTAAGATCTTTCTCTCCAACGATGGCTGGCGCCGCAAAAATGCATTTCAAAAAGTTTAGCTTTGATTCTATTCTGGGGGGTTTCTTTTGGATAGTAGGAGTTACATTTCTTGGTTACTATCTTGGTAGAGCAATTCCAGGAGTTGAAAAGTATCTACACTATGTTGTTGGTATTGTAATAATGGCATCACTCTCACCATCTATTTATGAATTTATAAAATCTAGAAAACAAACGTTAAAGATAAGTAAATAATAGTATGAAAGACAAAGAGATTATCCCAGTCAGTTTGTATATTGATAAGCTTAATTCTGCTTTAAAACAAGAAAAGGCTCGAATAGTCGGTGAGGTTTCTGGTGTCCAAATGTATGAAGGTCGTTCGTATTTGTATTTCAATATAAAAGATACAAAAGGTGAGGGAACATTGAAATGTTTTATGTGGAAGAGGGACTACGCGCTTTCTGGCGTGTCACTTAAGGATGGTCTAGAAGTTATAGTCACTGCCTATCCTAGCATTTATAAACCAAATGGTGGACTCACAATGCAGATAGAAGCAGTAGAACTTGTTGGTGAGGGTGCATTGAAAATGGCATATGACCAACTGAAAGCAAAGCTCGACAAAGAAGGTTTGTTTGCTGTATCAAAAAAACGTGAGATACCAATGTATCCACACAAGATAGGCGTGATAACTTCAAAAAGTGGTGCGGTTATAAACGACTTTCTAACAAACATCGGAAAGTTTGGTTATGAAATACTTTTTGTAGATTCAAAAGTAGAAGGTGTCGATGCTATCAAAGATCTTTTGAGTGCGGTAGAAACTCTCAAAAAAGCTGATATAGATGTTCTTGTTATTATGCGTGGAGGAGGCTCTCTTGAGTCATTTCAGGCCTTTAACAACGAGGTTTTGGTCCGGGCTGTAGCAAGTTTCCCTGTGCCAGTTTTAACAGGTATTGGTCATGATAAAGACGAACCACTAGTATCTATGGTTTCTGATAAGAATGTTTCCACTCCAACTGCTGTTGCAAACCTTTTGAACTCAACATGGAACGAAGCTTTGTCACTTGTTCAGCTTGGTGAAGAAAGAATCTTCTCAAAGTTCCAAGCTGTGATACGAGAAAAGCAGTCTGCTGTAGAAAACTCTATCGTGCATATGGAGAACAGTATCAAAAGAGTTTCTGACAGAGTTTCAAATATTGGTATTGAAATAGTTAGAGGATTTTCTAAAATGTTAGAGAACAGTAGTGAGTTTCTAATTCAATCAAAAAAGATGCTAGATATTTCTAATCCAGAAAGACAGTTGGCCTATGGGTACAGTATTGTAAAAGTCGGTAGTAAAATAGTTAAAAGTATAAAAGATGTAAAAAGTGGGGAAGAGTTGGACATATCTGTTAAAGACGGTATTATAAAAACAATAACAAAATAATATGGCAACAAAAAAAACAGCAGGAGAGGCAAATCTAAAGGAATCTTTGAAGAAATTAGCAGAAATAGTTTCTTGGTTTGAGTCTCAGTCAGAGTTGGATGTGGAAAAGGGTTTGGAATACGTAAAAGAAGGTGCAGAGCTGATTAAGTCATCACGAGAAAGACTTTCTGAAATAGAAAACGAGTTCAAGGAAATAAAAAAAGAGATACAAAAATAAAACCCCAAACGGGGTTTTATTTTTAGAAACTTTTGTCCATATTGGAACTGTTGTGGTTGAACTTTATACCGTTTCTTACTGGTGCATTTTTAATCACGTTGATTATTTCTTCTTCATCATCAAGTATGTGATAAAGTTCCATATCGTCCGGATCTATAGTTCCTCTGGATAGTAGTTCCTTTCTAACAATTTCATTTAGAGGGTTCCAGAAATCACAGCCAACAAGTATTATGGGAATTTTTTCAATTTTCTTTGTTTGAACCAATGTTATTATTTCAAAAAATTCATCCAAGGTTCCAAATCCTCCAGGGAAGAAAAGGTACGCTTCTGCGGAGAAAGAAAGGCAAACTTTTCGGCTAAAGAAATAGTAAAAATCCAAGTTATCTGTTAGGTAAGGGTTTTTAACTTGGTGTTCAGAAAGTTCTATAGTAAGTCCTATAGATTGTCCTCCCTTTTCAAATGCACCTCTGTTGGCACCTTCCATTATTCCAGGACCTCCACCAGTAACAACAGAATACTGTAGCTCACTCGCGATTTTTGCTCCAAGAGATCTCGCTTTCTGATATTCCTTATCTGTTTCTTTGAAATGACTACCTCCAAAAAAAGTTACTGACTTTGGGTATTTTCTTAGAAAATTAAATGCATCTGTAAATTCTTTTGCTATCAAATGAACTCGTTCTACAGCTGTATCGTGAAGTTCTTGTCTTGTAAGTATTTCTACCGGTGATTGTTTCGGTGGTGTGTTTATTATCTTTTTTTCAGTCATTCTTTTATTTTACTTTGATGGCTAATTATCTGCAAGCTTTACTATTCTAGTCCAATACTTTTTAGAAATTCCGCTTTTTCATCACCTTTGATTTCTCTGTATGTATTTATCGGTATTTTACCTAGTTCAATATTTTGTACTCTTGTTCTCTGTAAGTCGCGCACTGTGTATCCCAGTTTCTCTGTCATTCTTCGGATCTGTCTGTTTCTTCCCTCTGTCAGTGTTAGTTTGAATCGTATTTCATCTACTTCTTCTACCTTTGCTGGTTTTGTCATGCCGTCAGTCAGGTTTACTCCATCCTCCATATTTCTGACAAAGCCCGGAGTGTATTTTCTGTCTAGTTTTATGAGGTACTCTTTTTCGTGGTTCTTGTCTGGGTTGAGTAGTCTGTCTGTAACACGACCATCATCAGTTAGGATAATAAGTCCGTGTGACTCTTTGTCCAAACGACCGATAGGGAAAACTTTTGCGGACATTTTTACATTATCCATTATACTTTTTTCTCCATCCTGTGGGTTGGTACTAACAATGCCCACACCTTTGTTGTAGGCAAGGTAAGTGTATTTTTTATTATGAACTCCACGAACCTCAACGTTGTCAGTTTCTTTTACTTTGTCTCCAAGTTTTGCAATAACTCCGCTTATTAGGATCTTGTTACTTTTTATTAGTTCATCTACACCTGTACGAGTTGCTATGCCTTTGTGTGCAAGGTATTTGTTGATACGCATGGGGTAAACGTCTGGTGCTTTTGCGATAGGTTTCTTAGATTTTGCCATATCGGCATTATATACGGCAGAGGCTATATTTCCTAATTTACTTTTAACGTTAAGAATAATATAATTGTTAATATGAAAAAATTAAGTCAAAAAGAATGGATAGCTGTTGTTATAGCTGTCTTTGTAGTAGGATTTTTCTTTGTGTTTGGTCAAACACTAATTTCATTTTTTAATGGTAAATCTAATAATATAATGTCACAAGAATCACAATTACTGGCAAAGGATGAAGTTATCGGCATGGGGGAAATTGCAACCGTGGGTAGTAGAGTGGTTGTTCACTATACAGGTAAGTTTGCAGATGGAAATGTGTTTGATAGTTCAGTTTCTCGAAATGAACCATTTCAGTTTGTGCTGGGTAGCGGTCAGGTAATAAAAGGATGGGATGATGGCATAGTGGGTATGCGAGTTGGTGGAAAGAGACTACTTCAGATTCCACCAGAGTTGGGATATGGCGCGAATGATTATGGACCGATACCGGGGGGATCGACACTATACTTCGAAGTAGAACTACTGAAAGTTGAAAAATAGACGGAACTTCCAAATTTGGTGAACTCCTCGTTCCCAAATTAAAAATATTCGTCACCTTAGCACTAACTAAGGCTCCTTATCTTTTTAATTTCTCACGTCGGATTTCATCCAAATTATGAAAGTTCGTAGTCGGTTAAAAATAGCTCAGTTTCTGAGCTATTTTTGTGTGCCAAAAAATGCTTGACAATAAGTATGGTTATGCTATAATTGATAGTGGATTGCGATGGGACTATAAATGGGTCGGCCACACCGACAAAGGCCGTGGTGCTCGACGGTCTTAGCAATAGCCTTGAATCAGTGAAGTAAAGCTGACAGCGCTGTTGCTTTAAGCCAGAGTTAGTTCCTCAGAATTCCGGTTCTTGCCCAGTAAAATGCTGGCGACACCGGAAGTGTCGCAAGTTGCTTTTCATTTATTCCTTTGGCAGGGTCTAAATGTGAAGATTGGGTAGTAATCCATTCCCCGGTTCGGCACGTAAGTGCTGACCCGGGGATCGTCGTTTATATTAAATTTTATTTTTCTTTTTTAAAATGCTAATCTAACTCCAATGGCACCTCTCAAATTTGAAATACATAAAGAGTTAGAAAACGGACTAGGTAGAATTGGAACAATACATACACCACATGGAGACATAGAAACTCCAGCTTTTGTTGCAGTTGGAACAAAAGGTACAGTAAAGTCACTAACTCCAGAACAGGTCAAAGAAACTGGTGTACAGACTATTATTGCCAACACATATCACCTTTACCTAGAACCAGGTGATGAAAATATAAAAAAGATGGGAGGACTTCACAAAGCTATGAATTGGAGTGGACCTCTTATGACAGACTCCGGTGGTTTTCAAGTTTTTTCACTTGGTGTGGCATACGGAAAAGGAATCAGTAAAATTGCCCATAATAAGGAAAAAGAAATCTTGCTTACAGAGAAAACCGAAAGTGGTGCCGAAGGCAATGAAGATGAGGCAAAAGCTACGACAGTGCGTATCGATCCTAACGGTGTTATGTTTCGTGATCATTCAAAAGGTGATGCACATTATTTTACTCCAGAAAAATCAATAGACATTCAACACAACCTCGGTGCGGATATTATTTTTGCGTTTGATGAATGCACTTCACCTCACGAACCACTTCATTACCAGAAAGAAGCGTTAGAGCGAACTCATCGTTGGGCAAAAAGAAGTTTGGAGTATCACAAGTCAAAACCAAATGCAGAGACACAGGCTCTGTTCGGTATTGTGCAGGGCGGACGTGATGAAGCTTTGAGAAAGGAGTCGGCAGAGTTTATCGGTTCTCTCGACTTCGACGGCTTTGGTATTGGAGGATCTTTTGATAAAGAAGACATGAATAAAGCAGTGGAATGGTGCAACAGTATTTTGCCAAAGGAAAAACCACGGCATCTTTTGGGTATAGGTGAGCCAGAGGATTTATTTATGGCGGTTGAAAATGGGTGTGATTTGTTCGACTGTGTTGCGCCAACTCGTATTGCACGAAACGGTGGTATCTATACAAAAGAGGGAAAAATTAATCTATTAAATCAAAAATTTAGAGAGGATATGGACCCACTAGATGGTGGTTGTGAATGCTATACATGTAAAAATTTTACAAGAAGTTATGTTGCTCATCTTTTTCACGCAAAGGAAATGCTAGGTTCAACTCTTGCTTCTATACACAACATATATTTCCTAGCACATCTGGTAGGCGGTATGAGAGAATCAATAAAAAATGGAACATTTGCTGAATACAAAAAAGATTTTCTAACAAAGTATTATAGTTTTTAATTTTTTGTAGATAACCGTGCCATTTATTTATATTTTAGTGTAAAATGTATAATTATGATTCGGCTAAGAAAGATCCTCTTACACAAAATAAAACCAAATAAATCAAATCTATCCAGAGGTTTTACTTTAATCGAAGTTTTGGTTGTGGTTTCTATTATCGGGATGCTGAGTTCTACAGTAGTTTCTCAATTACGAGTATCGACATACAAAGCCAATGACAACAAGAGAATTTCACAGATTAAGCAAATTGCACAGGCATTGGAATTATATTATCTTGATTATGGCAAGTATCCAAACAACAGTAATGTAGGACAATTTATGTATGCTGATTCAAGGAGACCGTCAGTATTACCTGCGTCGACTGCCCCGTATTCAAATTTAATGAGTAGATTAGTTCCAACTTATTTACCCACTATTCCTTATCCACCAAGAAATGGTGGTAAAGAAGGTGCTATGTGTGGTAGTTGTGATGAATATTTTTATCAATCCACTGGTTTTGGAAGAGGGTATATACTTTTTACATATTTAGCTATAAGTCGTGGTGGTGGAGGTTTTGTGTATGGGGAAGACGGTCCATTCTTTGGTACTAATAGCACAGCTGGTCCTTGGCCTTTTTATGCCGTATCTGTTAATTGCGGTCCTGCTACTGTTATGGGTGTTGCTTGCACTACCCAGTAGTTTTGTTGACTAAATTTTTATATTCAAGTAATTTTATATATAGACAGTCGATGTCCAGATTACCACCTCACCTGTGGGTATCCACCTGTGTGGCGGTTGTCGCGAGCTGTATGCATTGCGGGGTGCAATGTATATTTGATGTTTCTGGTTGGTTCCCACCCGACCCAACGTCAAGCTCCGGACATCGACTGTCGAGGGGTCCCTGTTTTCTGGGGACCTTTTTCTATATCCAAATTTATTGTATAGTGTGGCAATGAAGTTCGAGATTAACCGACAATATCCACCAGCTGGTGATCAACCCAATGCCATAAAAGGTCTTGTGGAAGGTATCAAAAAAGGTCTGAGACATCAGACTCTTTTGGGTGTGACAGGTTCTGGAAAAACTTATACGGTTGCAAACGTGATCCAAGAGGTGCAAAAACCAACTTTGGTTATTGCCCACAATAAAACACTCGCTGCTCAGCTGGCTCAGGAATACCGAGAATTTTTTCCAAACAACGAAGTGCACTATTTTGTTTCCTACTATGACTACTATCAGCCAGAAGCGTACATGCCAGTTAGTGATACATATATAGAGAAGGAAGCAATGATAAACGAAGAGATAGAACGTCTTCGTCACGCATCTACACAAGCGCTACTTACTAGAAGAGATGTGATTATCGTTGCGTCTGTTTCTTGTATTTACGGTTTGGGTTCACCAGTTGAATACGAAAAAGTAAATTTGAAAATAAGCGCAGGTGAAAAAATATCTCGAGCTGAATTTATCAGAAAATTAATTGATATACATTTTGAAAGAACTACTGCAGACCTAAAGCCAGGAATGTTTCGCGCAATAGGAAACATGCTTGAAATAATGCCTGTTTCAGAAAAAGTTATTTATCGTATTGAGATAGATGAAAGTAAAATAAAACAGATACTAGTTATCGACGCGATAACGCGAGAAATAGTAAAAGAGGTAGAAGTTTTCTTCCTCTTTCCAGCAAAGCATTTTATATCTACTACAGAACAGAGTGAACGAGCTTTCAAAACTATAAAAGCCGAACTAGCATCACGACTAAAGGAGTTAGAAAAAGAAGGAAAGAATCTTGAAGCAGAAAGACTAAAGAGGCGAACAACATACGACCTAGCTCTGATAAAAGAGATGGGTTACTGCAATGGAATAGAAAACTATTCTAGACATTTTTCTGGCAAAAAACCTGGAGAGGCTCCTGACACATTGCTTTCATATTTCCCGCACAAAAAGGATGGCACTCCGGACTTTCTTACCGTTATAGACGAGTCACACGTCTCTGTTTCTCAGATAGGTGCTATGCACGGAGGAGACTCTTCACGAAAACAGTCGTTGGTTGATTTTGGTTTCCGACTTCCAAGTGCAAAGGATAATAGACCTCTAAAGTTCAGTGAGTTCGAAGAAAGAATAGGTCAAGTGATTTATACATCTGCTACACCAGGAGACTATGAAAGAGAGCATTCAGAAAAAATAGTAGAACAAGTTATACGACCAACAGGACTTATCGATCCAGTGGTAGATGTAAAACCAATTGTGGAAAAGGGAAATTATCCGGGACAAATAAAAGATTTTATAAAAGAGGCACAAAAGTCTATCAAAGACGGTGGACGTGTTATTGCGACGACTCTGACAAAGAAAATGGCTGAGGATTTGAGTGAGTATCTAAAGGAAAAAGGAATCAAGGCCGAATATTTGCATAGTGATATAAAAACAATAGAACGAATAGAAATTTTGACTAACCTTAGACGTGGAACTTTTGATGTACTTGTTGGAGTAAACCTTTTACGAGAAGGTTTGGACTTGCCTGAAGTTAAACTCATAGGAATTTTGGACGCTGACAAAGAAGGTTTTCTACGAAGCGATACTTCTCTAATACAGATTATTGGTCGTGCAGCTAGAAACTCTGACGGACGAGTTATTTTGTATGCAGATACAGTAACAAAGTCCATGAAGTTCGCTATGGACGAAACTTCTAGACGTCGAACTATCCAAATGGAGTACAACAAAAAGCATGGCATCACTCCAAAGACTATTATTAAAAAGATACAGGATATTACTGACCAACTAAGAAACGAACATCAGAAAACTGTTGCATCGCTAATTGAAGTAGATAAGAAAATGTTTGAAAAGGATCCTGCGAAGTTGATAAAGCAAAAAGAAAGACAGATGGAGGGAAGTGTGAAAATATTAGACTTTGAAACAGCGGCAATTTTGCGCGACGAGATACTAGAACTTCAGAAAATTTTGGAAACAAAACGAATAAAAAAAGAAAAGGAGGGTCGTATTAAAAATCCAAGAAATAAAGATATGTTGATGTAAGTTTGACAGTTTACAAATATTGTCACACAATACAAAAGGACATTCTTTCCGGGAGGGGAGATGAGGGAGTTCTGGAGACGGTTTCGATCAGCGTGGATCTCGCTCGGTATGAGGGGGCCATGCTACAGGCGACATTCGTGGTACTACGACTAACCGAGCTGTTTTGGCTCATGGTCAGTGCTCTGACGACGTTCTCAAGCGCTACTTTTTCACGAAAGGTGATAATGGCATCTTTTGTAGTTTGGACATCTGTTGTTGTCCCGGCTACGCTAGTTGTCATCTCGCGTGGAATTGCAAGAAGGCTGAAACAGCAGGCCCAGCGACTCAAAATCTACACCACTCAGAAAAACTAGTGGTGGCTCTGGCCGGCGGTCTTCCAAGACCCGCCGGCTGTTCGTTTATATAAAATTATGGTATTATCTTTTTCGTATACAACACCTACGAGCAACTCGGGGTGATGTTCGCGTATAAAACCAAAAATTATGAAAGAAAAGTCACATGATAAAATAATAGTTAAAGGGGCTAGGACTCATAACTTGAAAAACATCACAGTAGAAATGCCACGTAACAAGATGGTGGTTTTTACTGGACTTTCAGGTTCAGGAAAGTCATCACTTGCTTTCGATACTATATTTGCGGAGGGTCAGCGTAGATATGTCGAGTCTCTTTCTTCATATGCGCGACAATTTTTGCGACAAATGCAGAAGCCAGATGTGGATGAGATCGTTGGGCTTTCACCGGCTATTTCTATTGACCAGAAAAGTCGTTCAAACAACCCACGTTCAACTGTTGCGACAATAACAGAGATATACGACTACCTACGTATTCTGTATTCTCGTGTTGGCCATCCACACTGTCTTGTTTGTGGAGATGAAATAACAAAACTTTCAAATGAAGAAATAAAGAACTTTGTACTTGAAAAGGTAGAAGCAAAGAAAAAAGCTTTTGTAACAAATTCAAAAAAAATACAACTACCAATGTATGTAGAGATTTTTGCTCCTGTAGTAAAAGGTAGAAAAGGAGAGTACTACCAGTTGCTTTATGATTTACTTGGAAAAGGCTTTTCAACTGTTTTGGTAGACGGAGTTCGAAGTTCTCTGCGTGACAGAATAGAACTTTCAAAAACAAAGAGGCATGTTATAGATGTGCTTGTTGATAGTATTTCTATATTAGATTTTAAAACTGATCCAAAAAGTAGTGAAGAAAGACTTTCAGAAAGTTTGGAAAAGGCTTTGAATGAGTCAGATGGGCAGGTGAAAATTATGTTCCGGGATATAAGTCAGGAAAAAAATAAAGATTACATTCCAGAGGAATTTTTTATGTCATCAAAACTTTCTTGTCCAAAGGATGGTTACTCATATCCAGAAGTTGAACCAAGACTTTTCTCATTTAACTCTCCATATGGTGCGTGTCCAGAATGTAATGGTTTGGGAACACGACACTTTTTCGGTAATGAAGCTTGTCCAAAATGTAAGGGCGCTAGACTTCGAGAAGAAGCTCTGCATGTTATGTTGGGCAACAAAAATATTGTGGATTTAACAGCGATGTCTATCAAAGATGCATATGACTTTTTTGAAAAGTTGAAAATGACTGAGCGCGAGAAGAATATTTCAAAAGTTGTTTTGAGAGAAATCGAATCTCGACTTTTGTTTATGTTAAACGTCGGCATCGAATACTTGTCTTTAAACCGACGTGCTCACACCCTTTCTGGTGGAGAAGCACAACGTATTAGACTTGCGTCACAGCTCGGTTCTGGGCTTGTGGGGGCACTATACGTGCTCGATGAGCCAACAATTGGTCTTCATTCACGCGATAACGACAGACTCATTCAAACACTTATCGATCTAAAAAATCTTGGAAACACCATACTTGTTGTAGAGCACGACGAAGATACTATTTTTGCATCAGACTATATTGTAGATATTGGTCCGGGTGCGGGTGTGCATGGTGGGGAAGTTGTTGTGGCTGACTATCTAGAAGATTTGCTAACTGCAAAGAAAAATACATCTGGTTCAATTACATTAGATTATTTGCGAGGGGATAAAGTAATAGAAGTTCCAGAAGAAAGACGAACAGATCCAAAAGGTGAGATCCAAATCCGTGGTGGAAAGATTTTCAACATAAAAAATATGAACGTAGATATTCCACTTGGACGGTTTGTTGCTGTTACAGGTGTATCTGGTTCTGGTAAGTCATCATTTGTGTATGAAATTCTTCATAAAAATCTTCAGGCTAGACTAGAAAGAAAATATAGAACTGCAGATATATTCAACTGTGCTAGTTTTACTGGTACAGAATATCTTGGGCGAACAATACTTATCGACCAATCACCAATAGGTCGAACTCCACGTTCAAACCCAGCGACATACACAGGTTCATGGTCTTTTATTCGAGACTTGTTTGCAGAAACATCTGAAGCTCGTGCACGTGGCTGGAAAGCAAACAGATTTTCTTTTAACGTAAAAGGTGGTCGTTGCGAAACATGTCAGGGAAATGGAATGATAGAAGTCGAAATGCACTTTTTGCCAACAGTATATGTTCCTTGTGATGTTTGTCGTGGCAAAAGGTTTATGAAAGAAACTCTAGAGGTTCATTACAAAAAGAAAAATATCCACGATGTGTTAAAAATGACTGTCGAGGAGGCACTAGAGTTTTTCAATGACATACCTGCAATATATGACAGACTAAAATGTCTTGATGATGTAGGACTTGGATACCTAGAGTTGGGTCAGTCCGCAACTACACTTTCTGGTGGAGAAGCACAACGTGTTAAAATATCTTCAGAACTTTACCGACCACATCTACAGAAAACAATTTACCTTTTGGATGAACCAACTATCGGTCTTCATTACGAAGATGTAAAAAAACTTATAGAAATTTTGCAAAAGTTGGTAAACAAAGGCAACACTGTTGTTGTGATAGAACACAATATGGATGTAATTAAATCTGCAGACTATCTTTTGGACATCGGTCCAGAAGGTGGGGCAGGTGGTGGACAGTTGGTTGCAAAGGGAACACCTGAGGAGGTAGCAAACAGTGAAAAGAGTCATACGGGAAAGTACCTTAAAAAGGCATTGAAACAGTATAGGGCCTATAGGAAGTAGAAATGTTTGAACTAATTAACTTTTTCTTTACCAGAATAATTTCTTGCTAGAAATTTTCTTTCTGCTCAGCTCTTCACGGCTTCCGCAGACAAAGAAAAGAGTTATTAGTTCAAAACATTTATCTTTTCAAATTAGAATAAATAGCGAAGAGCCGGAACAAGTCCGGCTCCCGTGAATCGTCAGGACCAAGCAGTCATTCTCCTCTGGACAGGTCTATTTCATCCTGTTTTTTCCAGACGTTCTTTACGCCGACCAGAAGCACAATTCCCGCAATGATAGTGACGACTACAAGTACTATCACGGCAGAGATCTGTGAGGGAGTCAGCTCATTCAATCGGTCCATCAAGTGGTCCATCATATGGGTCTCCATGTATAATTATAATACAGCCAAAATGTTAAATATAGATATCAAAAAAATAATAAGTGGACTACCAGATGCACCGGGGGTGTATCAATTTAAACGTGGTAAAAATATTTTATATGTTGGCAAAGCAACTTCGTTAAAAGATAGAGTAAGAAGTTATTTCAACAAAGACGTAGTAGAAACAAGGTCACCTCTGGTTTCAAAGATGTTACAGGATTTTGATATGATCGATTTCATTCAGACCGACTCTGTTTTGGAAGCGTTGGTTCTGGAAGCTCATCTAATAAAAAAATTTCAACCAGAAGCAAATATAAAAGAAAAGGATAATAAAAGCTTTAACTTTGTTGTTATAACAAAAGAAGATTTTCCTCGAGTGCTGGTAGTGAGAGGAAGGGAGCTTTTGAATTCGCATTTTCTTAAAGATCAGGAATACGAAATATCATATTCTTTTGGTCCATTTCCAAATGGAAGTCAGTTAAAGGAGGCGATGAAAATAGTTCGAAAGCTTTTCCCATTTAGGGACAAGTGCGTACCGGCAACAGAGTTAAAACCAACTCAGAAACCAAAACCTTGTTTCAACAGACAGATAGGTCTTTGCCCTGGGGTTTGTTCAGGAGAAGTTATAAAAGAACAGTACGCAGAGCAGATAAAAAATATTATATTGTTTTTTGAAGGTAATAAAAAAGTTTTGATAAAAAATCTAGAAAAACAGATGAAAGCTTTTGCAAAAGCAAAAGAATTTGAAAAGGCAGACAAAATAAAGAAAACTATTTTCACACTAAATCATATTCAGGATATTTCACTCATAAAAGAAGATGTTAAAACAGGAGAGGCTGGTTCTACAGCTTTCCGAATCGAGTCGTATGACATAGCTCACATGTCAGGACAAAATGTTGTTGGTGTTATGACAGTTGTAGAAGATGGGGAAGTGAAACTTTCTGACTATAGAAAGTTTAAAATAAAAGATAACCCAGGAGTTAATGACACAAAAGCCCTAGCAGAAGTTTTGTCTCGCAGACTTGCTCATATAGAATGGCGATTTCCAGATTTGATTGTTGTTGATGGTGGTGTTGCTCAGAAAAATATAATTGAGAAAATTTTAAAAGAAAATCATGCAGATATTCCGACTGTTTCTGTTGTAAAGGATGAAAGACACAAACCCAAAGAGATTTTGGGTGACAAAAAGTGGCTAAAATACGAAAGAGAAATACTTCTTTCAAACGCTGAGGCTCATAGATACGGAATAGCTTTCCACAAGCAACTTCGCGGTAAAATAAAATAGCCTTTGACCAAATCCTTGATTTAATTTAGAATCTTCCCTTGGGTGCACTTTTTGCCCGGAAGGAGAAAAGTCTTGCCGATCATTTGGTTTTTCATTGGACCGCCTGGGTGCGGTAAGGGGACACAGAGAAAGAAGTTTGATATCCCCGGTCAGGAGATGTCTCACTTCCTTCGAGAGATCATCAAGAAGGGTGGCGAAGTCGGAAGACTCGTCGAGCTGGCCATCAAGCAGCGTAGACTTGCTGACGACTCGGTCGTCATTCAGGCTGTTGTCAATGAAATGGAGGACAACAGCCGAGATGAGTTCATTCTTGACGGTTTCCCTCGTACACTTGGTCAGGCCAAGGCTGCCATGGCCCTCATCGATCGAGGGTACGACGTCAGATTCATGATCTTCGACCTCGATGACGACTCGTCTCTCAAGCGACTGATGGGTCGTTATGAGAGGGACGTGAAGGAGAATGAAGAACGCATCGCCCAGGGTCTCGAACCTCTCGAGCTCAGAGCCGATGACGGGGATCCTGACAAGAACTGTGAGCGACTGTCGATCCATCATCTGAACCATCCAGAGATCGAAGCCTACCTGAGAGAGAACGCCGTGGGGCGGACTTACTACATCGATGCTTCCGGCGATAGCCCGGGCAGTGTGACAGCCCAGATTCTGGAGAAGGTCCCGGAACTTGTCGGCAAGATCAAGAAAGTCGACTGAACACAACAAGGGGGGGTTGCGCACACGCGTGGCCCACCTCTTCTTTTTATATTGAAAGTGGGAAATTATTTAAAAGTTTTCCACATTGCATACATTGTTTATGTTTTGTATATTGGAATCTTGTGGGTAAATTAATTTTTATTCACAAATGTTGTTCTTTCGGAAAATTTTTTACCAGCGCGGTATAAATTTTCCAGTGACTACTAGCTAGAGTCACAAAATTGGGGGCCCCTAGCGGGTCCAACATCACTTAAATCAGGCACTCGTGAAAGTTCTTAACACTGTCCGAGTGTTTTTGCGTTTATATTGTTATAT
>CAYQQL010000001.1:38620-53317 GCA_964420095.1 uncultured Candidatus Saccharibacteria bacterium
CACTCGTGAAAGTTCTTAACACTGTCCGAGTGTTTTTGCGTTTATATTGTTATATAATATTCAAATGGCAGTTCAAGATTTATCTCAAAAACTTCATATCGGAGTTCTACGCGGAGGACCTTCATCAAAATATGATGATTCTCTTCAAACAGGAAACCTTGTGATCAACAGTCTTACTGATACACATAGGCCAATAGATATTTTTATATCCAGTGACGGACAGTGGCACATGAACGGCATAGAAAAAAAGCCAGAAACAATCTTGCAAAATGTTGATGTAGTATTTAACGCACTACATGGCGCATATGGCGAGGACGGTGGAGTTCAAGAAATTTTAAACAGATATGGTTCAAGATACACAGGCTCTGACAGATACGAGTCAGCTATTGCTATGAACCGCTGGTTTGCAAAAGAAAAAGCAAAAAGTCTTGGAATAAAAACACCAGTAGCAATGTTGGTTAGAAAAAACGATAACCTTTCTGAAAAAGCAAAAGAAATTTGGGGTTCGATTCAGAACCCTCTTGTTGTAAAACCAGCACGAGGTGGTTACACTCTTGCATATCACAAAATAGATTCTTTTCATGATTTGCTCGGTGCGTTGGAAGAAGTCCTAGCTACTCATGACAGTGCTGTTGTAGAAGAATATCTTGTTGGAACAAGAGCGTCTTCTGGAACAATAAATGGTTTTCGTGGAAAAGATTTTTATACACTTACACCGGTTGAACTTAATTCTGATAGTCATGCTTCCTTTCCAACACGTTTTACAGATGAGCAAAAAGAAGAGATTCAAAAAATTTCAAAACTAATTCACAAAGGTTTGGGTTTGAAACATTATTCAGTTTCTGACCTTATTGTCACACCAAGAAGGGGAGTTTATTTTCTAGAAATCTCTACTCATCCTGTTATGACAGAAAAATCTCCGATAATTAAATCATTAGAAGCTGTAGGAGTTTCTATAAAAGAATTGATACATCATTTGGTAAACGCCGCGTTGAATAGAAATTAAAAAAGCTCCGGCGTGTGCCGGAGCCGGAGCTCTTTCGTGGTTGGAACAAAGGATCAACAACTTCTCACTTGCTGATGAAGAAGTGGATCCTTTCGCCGTTTGGCATCCTGTGGACGTGTATGTCTGCCACGGTGACAATTGCCATCATTGGGAGTCTCAGAGTCCTGGTTGGTCCATGATGGAGGATTGTCATCGTGACTTCACCGCCATCTGGACCGTCATCGATCCTGGTGACTTGTGCGTAGGCGACCACAGGCTCTTCACCCATTCGGTTCGTTTCGCCCCTCAAGAACCTTTCGATATTCACGTAGAGGAGAATCATGCTCTCCTGAAGATCCATCATGCTCGGTGTTTCGTATTTCTTGTGGAGTCTTATAGAGATCTTTTCCACAATATTACTCATGATCATCCTCCTCTGCAACAAACCAGATTGCTGTTTCGCTTCCGTGGAGTACTTCCTCCACTGTGATGAACGAGTGCCTACCTTTGGCAGGGTAGGTTAGTGCAAAGTACATAACCTCAATTCCGCCAAGAAGTTCGCTCTTACTGATGGCGGGGTTACCGATCTGCGCAAGCGACGTACCCGACGTTCTTCCAGCCACGAACTTTCCGTCGGGGTTCGGGTTTCTTAGCATGGCAATCGGGTCTACCATAACCAAGATTTTTTCTTTGACAAGATCCCCGATTCTGACTTGGCGGAATTTGTACCCCGCCATTTGTCTTGTGACCTCTTGGATCACACCAGGCGTAAACAACATTTGTCACTCCTCTGGCAGATATATTGCGGTGTTTGGTGGAGTATGTCAAATAGAATTTGAAAAAATAACTAGCCTATGTTCTTGAAGTTTATATCCATTACTGTTAAATTAACTGTTGAAATGTTCAAGGAGGGTTTGTGGAAAATAGAAAAGAGCTAGCTGATAGACTGGAGCGTAACAGGGACATCATTTTGGCAGGGCTCGCTCAAGATCCAAACAATGCCATATATGAGGGCTGGTGTCCTGGTGGTGACTTCATTCGTTTCCATCTTCAAAAAGCGGAGGATCTTGATCATGTGATTGCCAACCTCCGGGCAGACACTGTCACACCTGAAGAGGCATTCAATCTCTTACTCGTCTGGCCGAAGCCAGTTGAATAGGTAGACCCACCTGCACCTTCCGCTACAACAAGCGAAAGGTGCTTGTTGTTTATTAAGAAAAATATATAAATTAAATTCGTCTAGATAATAAAAAGACCTCCGCGTCGTGGTGACGCGGGGTCCTGGGGTGGTGGGTGGTTTAGCGGGTTTTCTTTCATCGAATGAGCGAGGCTTAGCCTCGCGCATTAAGATTTGTCGGAGGGGGAATGCTACTTCTTCCGGACGTTGATGTACATCTTCCAGTGCTCTGCACCGGAAGGGTACATAACCCTGACCATCGATCCGTCTACTTCCTGGACGACCCCTTCATTGTCCGGCCAACCGCGCATCTTGGCCGTTATGTCGACGACCTCGTCACCTACTTTGAACTCGTTGGTGATGGGAAGGACGAAGATCTCTCGTGTTGGCGTGTCCGGCATCTGGACTCCTTTGGGAGTGAACCCTATTAATGTTGTACAACTAAATTTATCTTGACATATATAATATAGCATGTCAATAAACAGGTTTCTTTCCTTACAGTAACGATACACTTGTTTCTAACAGGACTCTTCCGCGAGTAAAAGTTTTCCGTCAAAAACTTTTACTCGTGTCCGCAGCTCGCGACCTAGTCTGGTGACTAGGTGCCCGCTCCGCTTTTCGAGTCCTGACGCGAGTAATACCCATTACTCGCTTCGGGTCCATCAAACAAAAAGACGCCTCACGGCGTTTTTTGATTGTGGTGATTTAATTAACTTTGCTCGAACCTATTTTGAAAATAATTTGAACTAATGAATTCCGTCACGGCTCAGCATCCGTTCCGAGACACTGCGGAAGCAGTGTCTCTCCACTTCTGCTGACCCGCTCCGCCCTCGCCTCGCCACCGTATTCATTCTAGGTTTTTTGGCGCGACTTCCTTTTTGATTTGGTATGTCGGTGGCGGTCTCGGGCGGGTTTCTCCTTTGAAGGGAGAAACTGACGGAATTCAAACTGCTGTGACACGAACTTCGCTGTGCTTTCTAGATTTTATCATAACGGCTCATATCGTGGTATGTGAGCCGATTCACTTGTTGTCTCGTGCTTATTTCTCGCTAGTGGCAGTCCGTGGGTGCAACCCTCGGCATCCGCCTCGGGCATTTCCGCTAGGGCTACGAGCGCCTAGATTGCTAGGAGTTCTGCTATCTTCGCTCCGCTCAGAGCAGAACATCTGTTTGGGGGAAGGAAGGAATCCTTCCCCCAGCTTCGCCTCGGTTCGTGCGTCCGCTTCGCGGCGCATTCCGCAGAGCGGAACAGGGCTCACCCCACCCGGCTCGCACAACCCCCTTTCTCATTTTCATATTTACTATTTGGTGTGTCGCTTCCGCTATTTCTGGAAGAGACTTTGAAGACGGCGGCGCTCGTCAGATACCGGACGCCCTAGCGGAAATGCCCGAGGCTACATCTTGTGTGTTTGACCCACCCTCCCGTTCGCACACACACCTTGCTCCCTAGATTTTTGAATACGAAACTCCTTTTCCAGTTTTGCCAGTCTGCTTTATTTTATTTTCTTTTTCCAAGATTTCCAAGTATCTTGTTGCTGTTGCATCAGAGACATGCAGAAACTTTTCTACTTCATCGTTGGTTATATTTGTTCGCTTCGCGAACAAAGTCATGATGCGATCAAGTTTTACTTTCTTTCGAGTTTGGATTGCAAATCGTGCTTTGTTCAACAGATCTCTTGCGAGATTTGTTTTGGGGACAGACACAGGCTCTGCCTGTGATTGGGAAGGTGCAGGAGCAGAATCAGTTTCTACTGGTTCGGGTTCAGAAATTAATTCAGGCTCAGTTGTTGGTATTGAAACAGGTTCAGAAGGTAACGGCTCACTTGGTGGTACTTGAGCCGTTTGAGGTTGAGGCTCGATTGGAGCTTCGCTGGGAATGTCTATATTTGGAGCTATTTCATCAGTCATCTAAATATTATATACCAAACGGCTCATTTGGTAAGCCATATTTTCCACGTTTTGAGCTTGACAGATTACTTGAAGTGTGCTAAGATAGATAACAGAGGGGAGGCGTTACGCCAAACCCAACAGTTTCGCCCATAGGAGGGCACCATGCAGAACATTCTGATCATTGAAGACACCCTGAAGCACCAAGCGGCGGCGCGAGCACAGTTTCCGGAGGCGGTTGTCGTCAACTACGACGAAGCCTACGAGCTCCTGCGCGACGCACGTCACGGCGACTACTCGGCGATCCTCACGGACCTCCACTTCAAGACGGAGAGGAACAGGATCATCCCGGCCATGCCCTTCGGCCCGCAATTCGAGCGGAACGACGGGGCGATCGGCAAGGAGTTCCCGTTCGGCCTCTGCTTCGCGCTGAAAGGCGTTGAGCTCAGTATTCCGGTCGTGATCGTCAGCGACGCCGACCATCACTCCGACATGGTCACCGCCATGCTGGACATGATGGGGTTCCTCGTTCAACCACGTGGTGGCAGGGACGAGAAGCGGCACTTCATCAAGGGTGGTGGACGTGATCCCGAGTCGTTCAGCTGGGAGAATCGGGTTCAGAATCCCCGATTCATCAGCAAGATGTCCAATTGCCCGAAGGCGGAGGACATGCACTGGAACGGCGACGAGATCGTGTCCGCACCCCCGGTGAAGCCGGAACCGTACACCGAGCAGGGCTGGAAAACCTACGCGAACAGTCAGGTGAAAGACTGGCGCGAGGCACACCGGCTTCTCTCTGCTGTCATGGCCGAGTCGTAGTACAAAAGGATTCGTGCTCTTCTCCTTAAAAGAGAGCTCCTAGCAGTGGTGGTCAACTGTAGTGGCGTCACGATAATATCGTGGCGTTTTTTGTTATACAAGATATTGAAATTAAATTGATTTATTTTTATAATTTAGGCGTAGCAACAACAAAAATTTCTGCGTCGGATTCACAAAATGATGTCTCCCAACCAAATTCATTAAGTAATTTAGAAATTTTATCTCGAATAACAAAGGGTTTTTCAGAATTTATTGTTTCGGTATCATACTCATACATTCCCTTCACTAATTGTCTATCAATAATGTAACCATTTGAAATTGAAAGTATAATTTTATTTTTGGTAATTCTAATTGCTTCTTTTATTGCCTTTTCTATGTCAATATTTGACGAATGTATTGCTCGTAAAGAAATATATAAATCGAAAGTTTTCGGTTTTATTATATTTAGATTTTCTAAATCTTCGTGCAAAAACTCAACATTCGGAAAATGCGAGTGAAGTTTTTGGAGTGAGATATTGGAAATGTCTACAGCGGTAATTTTTACTGATGGTTTGATTTTTTGCAAAATATCAACTTCGTAACCACTATTTGCTCCACAAATGACAGCATTTTCAAAATTATCTGCTGAAATTGAATTTGTAAAAATATCTAAGAAGGTCTTATCAACTGAGCGAGAATCTTGAGTATAATCGTAATCACCATACTTTGTATTGTATGCTTCAGATAAGATATTTTTATCCTTTGTTTGTGGGGGTTTTCTCTCAAACCATCTTTTTATAATATTCATATTTGTACTTCCTCTTTCATTTCCAAGGCTCTTTTCATGAGATGATCGCCAACTTCTCCCCATTTGATATATTCTTTATAGTCTTTCGGATCAATCAGTTTAATTTCCAAAATATCTCCGTCAGGATCTGATTCAAAATCACCATATGGCTCAACAAGGCATACCATTCGATATTGTCTTTCTTTAATATCTTCTCCTACCGCCTCAACATCTTGATAACCAATACATTCCATCCACAGTACTTTCATATTTGATTCTTCCTTTATTTCTCTTATCGCAGCTTCTTCATATGTTTCTCCTTTCTCAATTGCTCCACCTGGAGGGGTCCAATTTTTATTCTCTCCATGGCCAACTAGCACTAATTTATCTTTACTGAAACAGTAAGAATGAACTCCACCCTTTGGGAGTATTTCTTCAGGTACTCCGTCTCTGTAAGTAACCTTATAAGTTCTTCCCTTGTATTCATATTGTGATTTTATTTCCATATTATTTAGTTGATGAGGCTTAATACTTCTTCAGCAATAACTTTAATTGGTTGACTGACATCAATTGCTTTATCCGCCCAACCTTCATTTTTCACCTCATCATGAAAGTCAAAGACTTCCTTAGCCCATGTGTTGGCATCTGCATATCCATCTTCTCGCATTCTTTTTTCGTTTCTTTTTTGAAATTCTTCTTGGCTCAAAACTAATTGAGCCACCTTAAATCCTTTAGCTTTCAATTCTTTCAGTAGAACTGGATTACAGTAACTTGTCAGGAAAATAATATTGTCCGATTGTCTTATTTTCTCTTCTAATTTTGGTCGTATGGTTTTTTCCTTATATTCGACATCTTGAGGGTATTCGCCTCCATTTAATTCCGTAAAAAGTTCGTCCTCTTCAAGTAGGGGTAATTCGGGAGAATGTTCTCTTAAAAACCTAGCGAGGGTAGTTTTTCCAGAGCACTGTGGTCCGAGAATAATTATTTTATAATTTTTCATATGTTAGTGTTCATATCTTTTTTCCCTTAGCCTTATCGGTATCGGAGAGCTCCGAAAATTTTTCTGTCATCGTAGGATTACCACGCGTTAACTTTTTAATTGTCAGATCTTCTGTTTTGCTATTTGCAATACGAAGATTGTTCTCGGACGACACGAGTGCTTCTTTAGTTTTTTGTAGATGGTCTATTGTCTTATCTATTTCTTCAATAGCGGTTTTAAATTTCCGACTAGCAAGATCATAATTTTTTGCAAATCCTTCTTTAAATTTGTTCACGTTTTCTTCAAAGTTGGTTATGTCAATATTCTGATTTTTTACTAGGGCAAGTTCTGCTTTATATTTAAGAGAATTCATAGCTGCGTTACGCAATAACGTTATTATGGGGATGAAAAATTGTGGACGGACTACATACATTTTTGGATATTTGTGAGACACATCAACAATACCAGTATTGTAAAGCTCGTTTTCAACTTCCAAAAGCGATACAAGAACTGCATATTCACATTTTTTATCAGAACGATCTTTATCGAGTTCTTTAAGAAAGTCTTCATTCTTTTTCTTGGTAGCGGTTGTATCTGACTCATTTTTCATCTCAAACATAATTGAAATGATTTCATTGCTAGCTTCGTCATTTTCACGATAAATATAATCACCCTTACTGCCATCCTTGGAATCATTATCCTTCTCAAAATATGCATTTTGAAAACCTGTTGCACGAAGCTTGTTAAATTCAGTTTCGCAATGTTGCTCTAGGGTCTCACCAACCATTTTGGTACTAAGTCTTAATTTCATATCCTTGTAACGCTCGATCATCTCATCTTTTAACTTCAGCTCACTTTCATATTTATCTTTCAACGAAACTTCTCGAAGTTGTGTTTCGCTATCTTTATTTTGTAATTTATTTTTTAGATCGTCACGTTCTTTCTCGACTTTTGTAACTGCTTCATTAACAGCAAGCTTTTTCTCAGTTTCCGTCGATTCTATTCGAGCTTTTAGCTTGTTAGCCTCTACGTCTTTTTCAGCTTTTAACTTCACTATCTCATTATCTTTTTTCGCTATATCGTTTTGCAGAGCACTCTTTGCATTAGCCTCGGCCAGTTTTACTGCACTTTCCTTATCTTTTTCTAATAATTCAAGACGCTCGTGTAATTCTTTTTCAAATTCATGATTACGCACTTGTTTCAAGATATCTGCAAATCCCACTTCATCAACCTTGAAAGTCTTTTTACAATGTGGACATATAATCTCATTCATAATATTTTCTTTATATTAATTTTAATTTCTTGTTCCGCGACAATATGGAAATTTCGAACATCCATAAAATTTCCCCCTCCTACCATTTCTTAAAATCATTTTTGATCCACAGCGTGGACAATCTTTATCAGAAAGTATTGGTGCTGGTTTATCATTTTTTGAAATTTGAGATAAACCTTTACAAATCTTGCAAAAGCGTCCGTAACCACGAATTAGAGTCGGGTCTTTAAAATCAACTAGATCCCTTATTTCACGACATTTTGGACATTCCTTTTTATCCCCACTGTGCAAACCCTCAATCGTATTCTGAATACCGTTTAAAACAGCATTGTTTTGTGTACGATAATTTTTAAACAAACTCGTAATTCTTTCATTAAGCGTTGTAACAGGATTAGAGCCAACATTAAACTTGTTAATTCGTAAGAATTTGTATCCATAACTCTCCAAGACTTTCTGACGATAAACATCGTCTTCAGAGTAGTAGTTTTCATAATTAAACTCGTTTACATCATCGAGATCGTTAAAATGTTCTGTAAATCCATCATACTCAATAATGATCTTGTGTTCTTTTTGCTTTTCATCTTTATATACAAGCAAAAAATCAACTTTATAGTGAGGATGCATATAAGTTCTATCAAGTTGTTTTAGATATTTTCCAATTTCAAATTGAGGAAAGAATTCAATGTTTTCTTTATTATTTTTCCAAAAATCTGTATCATAAAACCACTTCAAAACCTTTGGTTCCATTTTTGATTTTTGATCCACTTCAGAAATTTCATGTTCTTTTTTAGCTTCTTCAAGAATAAAATTATAATGTCTTAGGGCATCTCCGATTGATCCTGTAAACTTATCGAGTGGTTTACTAAGCACAAAGTGTACAGTTTCTTTGGCACGACTGAATCCAACGTTGAGGCGCTGAACTTTTATTTTTCCATCTTCCTCACTATCAATACTATTGAAATCTTTTATAAAGACGCCCCATAATCTATCTGAATTTTCATTTGCAACCATTGAATAGAAAATAATATCTCGTTCTTCCCCCTGACAAGTGTCGAAAGTCATTATCTTTAATTTAAGATTTTCAAAGTAGAAATCTCGTTCAGGTAGTTTACTGATTGCCTCCATCAGTAACTTCTGTTGATTGGTGTGAGGCGTAATAATACCAACACTTTGTGTTGTATTATTTTGATGCATTATCTTTAGTTGCCCAACGATAAAATCAATCTCGGCTTTATTACTATTTCCAACAGGCTCATCTTTTCCGTCATGATTAACAAAGCTAAACTTAACAACATCGTCAATCTTTTTGCCCCTAATTTTCATTACTTGAAGACTGTCTTGATAAAAATACTTATTTGAATAGGAAATAATTTCTTTATACCCACGGAAATGTTTTAGAAGTTGCGTATTGTAATTTGTTATAAACTCAAAAAACTCTAGTATTGAAGTCTTGATGTCAAACTTCCCAAGCTTCACGATTTTAGAATCTTCTTCCGATACTTGATCACGAAATACTTGTGCCAGTGAATTTAAATACTCTCGATTTGTTTCAGATCGAGCTTGTGCCGCCTTAATGTTACTGAATTGTTTTCTATCGCCGAGAATAAGCACTTTTTTCGCTCGAATCAAAGCCGGAAAAGCTTGTGCGATACTGACTTGAGATGCTTCATCAATAATAACCAAATCAAAAAGTCCTGCGTGCAGGGGTATGTATTCTGCATAATCCCTGATTCCTGCAAGTATGCAAGGGAAAGCGTCTTTGAGTTTAAGAAATTGCTCTTTCGGAAACTTCATTTTATTTTTAATAACTTCTCTTAGGGTTTCCGCATCTGCTTTGTTGTTATTATAAAAATCAATAAGACGAGTATCTAAAACATGAGTAACTTGAGTAGTTACTAAAGTTTCTAACTCTTTCTTTTGTCCCATATAACTCAATGCTGGGATAGACCCAAATTTAGAAACTATTGAGCCCTTAAGTAACGCGTAGCGTGTTGCTTTTTCAAAGTCCAAGCTCGTCATTTTAACAAGTCTACTATCTAACATTCCCAAAAAACTTTCTTTCAATATTTTTAACTTTTTTATTGAGTTAGGATAAGAGTCAAATTCTTGCAAAAGTGCCGAAAAATCCTTTTCAAGAGAAAGTATCCTTCCTTTGTTTTCAGTAAAATCACTCTCTGTTAATATTAGTTTGGATAAAATTTCAGTATGATCAATTCCTAAATGTGAAATTGTTTTTGTCTGCTCTTTTAAGGCATTGTAATAATCGTAAATCTCTGTAACTCTTTTAAGGTTTCTTATATTTTCATTAGGATTTTGAAAATCTGACAATGGGAATAGTTCTCTAAACGAGTTATTTAAAGTCTGAACCTTAGAACTGCTGAATAGATATCCGAAAATAGGCATTTTAGTTTCTTCATAAGATCGAATCCACTTTTTTAGTTCGTTTAAGTCTTTGTGAGAAAAAACTTTGAAACGAGACAATATCTGAATATCTTGATTAAATTTCAAAGAGACATCTTCCGCAATTTGGTAATAAGCTGTAAGAACACGCAGTGTGTCTAAAAATATCTCACTACTTTTTAAAGTGTCTAGTTCTACATTCAGTATTTTTGATAAATAATCATTTTTAACAATATCGGGCAACGATAACAGAAGAGATCTCAAATCATCAAAAAAAACAACTGAGTTTTCATTTTCAGATAACTCATCAAGGTCAAAGTCGTATTGCCTAGAAGAATAAAATTCCTCTAGTCCGCAGAATTCAGTTATTTCCCGAAGATCAATATCAGAATATGCCAATGATTCTGCTTCAATATCTTCTTTTAAAGAATTTGATAATTTAGAAATGTTTTCCTCAATCGAAGAATAATCTCTTTCTACTGCTCTATGGTGAGTTTTTATTTTTTCTATGGAAGACTTGGCAAGAATTTGCCCGTAGGTATTTCCTGTCTTTCCAAGCCTTAAAATTGGATTTTGAAAATTTTCCTCATCAAAACGAACCCTATTCATGGTTTCAGTTATCTTATCCTCAACAACATCAAGTGCCTCTTTTTTATCAGAAAGCACAAGCACTGATTGATGTTTAAGAATTGCATCAAAAATAATTGCAGTGATCGTATGACTTTTACCAGTGCCTGGAGGACCCTCAACTGTTATATACTTGCATCCGTCTTTTCTTATTGCTGACAATATCTGTATTTGTTCACTATTAAGAGGAATTGGGCTTGTTGAGACAAGTTTATCAGGAACCGATGTGTCATCCCACTCCCTTTCAACTTCAGGATTTATTGGTTTAGGATTTTTGTGAATAAAATCATCAACTAATATATTAAATATCTCAGCAAGTTCTCCCTCTCCACTACTAAGCTGTTGCAATATTTCTTCGTAGTCATTTACAAGTGCTTCATCTGATTTATCAAAGAGAGAAAGATATACCGAATTAGATGTTCTGACACTTAGGCTTTTTGCTTGTTGGTGATCATTTGAATCAAGATCAATATTTTTATTTAACCCAAAAATATTTGTGATTTCATTAAGAATTTTTTCAAGCGTATCATTAACACGCTCTGTTTCTTGAGATAAATAAATTATGCGTTCAGTAATACTTTTAAGAGTGCCCTTTAAGCCAGTTTCTTTGTTGTACTCTTGCACAATAAATTCAAGAGCTTTTTTGTTTATGTATATTTGAGAATCAAATTCAATATGAAATACATCGTTGTCTCTCTTTAGAGAAAATGGTGTATAAAAAATTGGATATTTTACTTTATTAAAACTAATATCGCAGAAATAAAGATAGAATTCTTGTTTATCTAAAATTGCTCTGTTTTTATCAATCTCAAAAAGCTCGCTGAACAAATCTCCGACTTGAAATGACTCAAAAAAGTTTGTGATAGTATTTTTTGTGTCATCTAAGTCAATAACAGATTTAAGCTCTTTTTGAATATTAACTTTCTGTTTAGAAATTAAAACTTTTAGAAGTTCGGAAACTTTATTTTCGGTGATATTTAAAAAAACTTCAGTTAATTCTTCCTCCATTAAAAATATATCGTTCTCATCGCCAATACCAAGACTTTCTATTGATTTTTCAATACTGCTAACAAATGGAAGGACTAGAAATGTTTTAATGTGTAATGAAACCGCTTCAAGAGTAATGGTCAAAGCTTTCTCGTATTCTTTTGAATACAAGGTCGCTGATTTTTCAAGATCATCAGTTATAGCATTAATTAACTCATTGATTTGAGAGCTTTGAATTTTACTCACCTGCAGAGTTATTAAATCCAAAAGATTTTTAGGAAGATTACTACGATACACTCCCTTGCTGATTGTGCTTAAAACACTCTTATCAAAACCATGAGTAACCAACTTCCATATATCCTTTGTGAAAGATGGATATTTCGAAAGATTTATGCCAACAAGTAAATTATCATTAGTTCTATATTTAACTGATCGTTTTGGGTTTTTTCTTTTATGAAAATCTGTCTCAAGAAAATCCATGAAATATTTAGCAACCTCTTTAACAAAGGCAAGATTGCCAGTCAGACTAGTATCCAATATCTTTTCTTGTGAATTATTTTTATCCATAAGATTATTTCAAAAGTTCACTGCTTGAAATTCCAAGAGCTCCGGCAATTTTTTCTAAAGTGGAAAGGGTAGGGTTCATTCGACCATTTTCAATATTACTAATATATGCTCGGTCTACGCTTAAAGCCGTCGCAAGGTCTCCTTGCGACATATTCTTTTTCAAACGCAACTTTCGTAAGTTTTCCCCTAGTTTTTTACCTGATGACATGGGTATATAATAGGAAAACTTGCATTGTATTGCAAGAGTGCATTATAATTCACTTAGATAAATCCGAGACCGCCACCGACATACCAAATCAAAAAGGAAGTCGCGCCAAAAAACCTAGAATGAATACGGTGGCGAGGCGAGGGCGGAGCGGGTCAGCAGAAGTGGAGAGACACTGCTTCCGCAGTGTCTCGGAACGGATGCTGAGCCGTGACGGAATTCATTAGTTCAAATTATTTTCAAAATAGGTTCGAGCAAAGTTAATTAAATCACCACAATAAGAGACATCGTTAGAAAAATCGGTCGCGCGCTTGCGCGCGGTGGTGGTGGAAGAATGAGCGGAATCCAAAAGTGTGTGGCGGGCTAATGCGAATTCAGTGGGCGGGCGGAAAGCAAGAAATGAGACGATAACGGACCTTCTTTTTTCAAATCTAAAACTATCTATGGTAAAACCAAAATATTTTCTATACGCTCGCAAATCTACTGAAGATGATGACCATCAAGTCATGTCTATTGAATCACAGTTGTTTGAATTACGAGAATTTGCGCGTAAAGAAAATCTTGAAATTCTTGCTGAATTTCAAGAGTCGAAAAGCGCAAAGAAACCTGGTCGTGAAAAGTTTGGCGAGATGATAGCCCGCATTGAAAGTTTAGATGGTGTTGGTATTTTAGCTTGGCATCCTGACCGTTTAGCTCGTAACAGTATTGATGGCGGGCGCATCATCTACGCCGTGGACACGACCAAGATAGTTTCTTTGCGTTTCCCGACATTTTGGTTTGAACCAACCCCGCAAGGACTCTTTATGTTACAAGTGGCGTTCGGACAAAGCAAATATTATTCTGACAACTTAAAGCAAAATGTCGAGCGAGGTATCCGCCAAAAAGTGAGACGAGGAGAGTGGCTTACAAAAGGACCCCGTGGCTATGTGAACAATCCTAAAACGAGGAATATTGAACCTAATCCTGTGCTAGCTAGAATTATTGTTAAGGCTTACAAAGAATTCGCCACGGGTAAGCACACTCTACCGTCTATGTCTCAATTTTTAGCTCTACATGGTGTTATTACAAAGTCCGGAACACCACTTGGCAAAGCTTCCGTTTATGCTCTGCTCACTAATAAGGCATATATCGGTTTAGTGAAGCATCACACTGAATGGTATGAAGGAAGCTTTGTGCCAATTATTTCTCCAGATTTATTTGAAGCCGTACAGAGTAGATTGAAAGAACGATCGCGTCCCCGCAAATCAAAAGTAAGTCACAATTTTCCTTTCACAGGGCTTTTTCGTTGTGGAGAATGTGGAAGCATGATTACTGCGCAATGGGCGAAAGGTCACGGTGGTTTGTACAGATATTATAGATGCACGAAAAAGAAAAATTGTTCTCAAGGATATTTGCGGGAAGAAACGCTCGTTCTTCAATTAAAGGAACGGCTTCAAAAAATCTCCCTTCCAGACGACTGGATTGAGTATATGATGAAAAAAAGTGACGAATGGGAAAAAGAAGTAAAAGTATCGTCTGGAAGTGTTGTCGGGCAGATTAAAGAGCGTGAGCGAGAGATACAGCAAAAGCTCGACAATTTGATAACGCTTTATCTCGATGGTGATATTCCAAAAGAAAGTTATCTCGCTAAAAAGGATGAGCTTTTGCGACAAAAAGTATCTCTCGCAGGCAAAATCGATTCTGCCCGACAAGAGAGAAATAATTGGGTCGAACCTTTGCGGGAATGGATTTTAGATATGAAAAAAGCCACGCAATTGCAAAACAGTGTAGATTTTTTTGAAATTAAAGATTATTTCAAAAAAATTGGAACGAACCTGCAATTGGTGGACAAATCCGTCTCCGTCTCATTTTGCCCGCCCACAGAATTCGCATTAGCCCGCCACACACTTTTGGATTCCGCTCATTCTTCCACCACCACCGCGCGCAAGCGCGCGACCGATTTTTCTAACGATGTCTCTTATTGTGGACCCGACAGGACTCGAACCTGCCACCCCATCATTGCAAATGATGTGCTCTACCAGATGAG
>CAYQQL010000002.1:0-6419 GCA_964420095.1 uncultured Candidatus Saccharibacteria bacterium
GTGCTTGGGATTCTCGATAAGAGAAGCCTTGGCACAAAGTGTGCTTGGCAACCGTGACTAATGGTTGCTTGGCACGATACTGGCAAGGGTGAACAACCCTGGCGAGGCGTGCTACATCACCCTTGCGAGACGGCAACGGCTCTAGAAAAGAAAGGCAACACCGATGGACGAAAACGAGGCTACAGTAAAGCCAGTCACCCCGCGCGATTGCATCGGTGGAAACTGGCAACGTCAAGGGCGGGTTGATAAGAATTCGCCTGATTACTCCGAATTCGCGGAATTCATGCGCAGCATTGTTATTGCTGCAAAGCATGCGCCAGTGTACACGCTTATGCAAGTGTCGGGCCAGCAATTCGTTTTGCTCGGTTCGCGGGCGAGTCGCGGCGCGAAGGGTTCAACCGCTATCATTCTCGCGCTGTTTGATTCCAACGGCGACGTTGGCAAACAACGATACTTTCTAGACTGGTCGCAAGACAGCGGCGGCATGAATGTTGAAAACATGAGGTTCTCAACATTCGAGGAATGGAAAGTTATTCGCGAAAAGATCAAAAAACTTAACTTCGGACCTATTCCCGCGGGTACGGGCAGCAACGAAGAATGGAAAAACGCTATTGAGCGCGGGGAATTCTTGCCTATCAGCGAATATCAGCCCGATTGACGTTGGCACGGTATGTGCTTGGCAACCCGCAAGGGTTGGTTGGCACGGTATGTGCTTGTTAGCCAACACGCTGAGAGGTTGGCACGATCCTGGCAAGGGTGAATAACCCTAGCGGGACGTGCTAAGAGAGATTCACAGACAGCGAGACGGATGCAAGCGGTTCAACAAACGCATCGAAACCAATGTTGAACCCTTTGCACCCTTCCCGCTTGTTAGCCAACACGCTGAGAGGTTGGCACGGTATGTGCTTGGGAATCTCGACTAGAGAGACCTTGGCACAAAGTGTGCTTGGCAACTGTGAACAACGGTTGCTTGGCATGATTCATGCTTGGGATTCACCGAAGGTGAGTCCTTGGCATGGTCGGTGCAAGGGTGAACAACCCTGGCCGACTAGGGCATAAGGGATACACGATATGCGAAGCGGCGCGGTTGCCGCTCGCTGCAACGGCTACAGAGAAGAAAGAAAGAAAAGGAAACATCATGGCTAAACACAAGTTGATTCAGGTTCTCGCGGGTTCGGTTCTCAGCGCGCTTTGCACGGCGGTCCGTGCGCGCAGCGGGTCGACCGAGGATATCACGAAGGCGGATGGCGAATTCGTCGAGATTGAGAACAAGAGGTTTTTGCGCGTCGGTGACGCGCTGTGCATGGCCCGTGAGGTCGCGACGCAGCGCGGAAAGGGCGTCGGCGGTACCTGGCTCGGATGCCAGGTCATCCGCGGTAGCGTCAATCTCGCTGGCATCGAGCTCAGCGCGGGCGACGGGTTCACGCTCGATAGCGCGGGTGCGGTCAACGTTGACGTTTCCGAGGTTTCAGAGCTCGACGCCGTTTCGGAGCTTCTCTCCGAACAGGGTTTGCCCAACGTTCAATTCGACGCGGCGCGGTTGCTTCCGCAGCCCGCGCCCAAGCCCGAACGCAAGCCCCGTGCCGCGGCGGGTCGGATGGGTGCGCGTGTGGTCGCGCAGGGCACTCCCTCGCGTTTCGCGGCGAACCCCACAGACTTGGGGGATTCTCCCGCGCTCGCCGCGCTCGACGCGATGACCGACGCAGGCGCGGACGAGCCGCAAGCCTGAAACATGGCACGTAGTTTGCCGCGAATGTAGTTCGCTAGGTCTACAAAAAACTTAGCTGACCTTGCAATCCGATAGGGATTGATTCGAGAGTGCAACTCTCTCGCAAGGTGCCACGTTGGCACGCTTCGTGCTTGGCAATTGTGACTAACGGTTGCTTGGCACGATACTGGCAAGGGTGAACAACCCTGGCCGAGAGTGCTATACGGTAAGTGTGAGCGGGGCTCGGCGCGGTTGCTGAGCTAGCGCGACAACGGCTACAGAGAAGAAAGAAAGAAAAGGAAACATCATGGCGAATCACAGCGACAAGAACTATCAGACTCCCGCGGGCTCGGATACCTCGGACATTGTGAAGCGTCTTCGACACCTTTCGGGTGCCGAACCGACCGAGGGCGAGGGTTTTGCGCCCGCGCAAGAGATTGCAGCGTGCGCGCTGACAGACAGCGAAGGAAACATGGCGATTGCGCTCGTCAAGGTCGTCGCGACGCAGCGCGGCCCGACGGGAGGCACCTTTCTGGGCCTTCAGGTTGTTGAGGGTGAGTGCGGCGAATACCGCAAGGGAACGGCGTTCATGATCCGCGGCGGCGACGGCGAGTCGTTTGCGATGGACGTCGCGTCGTCGAGCGATCTGGTCGAGTCGCTTTTGCGTGCTCAGGGACTTGACGAGCCCGTTTTCGAGGCATCGCAGTTGCTCCCGCAGCGCGCAGAGAAGCCCGCGCCCGCGCCGAAAGCGGCGACCCCGTCGCGCCAGGGCGCGCGCATCGTCTCGTGAACGCGGGAATGTAGTTTGCTAGGTCTACAAAAAACTTAGCTGACCTTGCAATCCGATAGGGATTGATTCGAGAGTGCGACTCTCTCGCAAGGTTCCATGTTTGGCACAGAACGTGCTTGATAACCCGTAAGGGTTGTTTGGCATGATTCATGCTTGGGATTCACCGAAGGTGAGTCCTTGGCACGGTCGGTGCAAGGGTGAACAACCCTGGCCGAGAGTGCTAAGACAGAATCACGGGCGGCGCGGTTGCCGTCGTGAATGTGTTTGAAACCAAAAGAAAAGAAAAGGATTGTGAATCATCATGACTAAGGCTGTTGTTTCTGTTGTTACCGCAGCGGCTCTCCTCTCGGCGGTGCGAACCTTCGATGATGCGAAGCACGGCGCGGGGGGATACAAGCAACTCGCGGAGGATATCGGGAAGGGCGAGGAATACTTCGCTGCGCTCGAAAACGGCGCGCAAAACCTCTGCGAAGCGTTCAAGGCGCTTGACGAACTCACGTCGCGGCCGATCGCGGGCGACGTGTCTGAGCTCGAAAGGGCGCTTTTCGCGGCGTCCAAGCGGCTGCAAAACTGGCGCAACGCCGATGGATCATGGAAAGGTGCGTGGAAAGGTGCGCAGTTCGGCATCGAACTGCAAAACTACGCGAACGGAGCGGGTCTCAGGGAGGATGCAAGCGAGGCTGACGAGGAAACGCTCGAAACGGTTTTGGGAGGCTACAAAGCCCTTTCCGAGCGTTGCGCGCGAGTCAAATCGAAGTGGACTTTCGCGCCCGTTGTCGCGGCGATCGAAGCGAAACTCGCGGAAATTCGCTCGCTTCCCGAGTACGAACCTGGGGCTGAGTGATCCCTTGGCATGATTCATGCTTGGGATTCACCGAAGGTGAGTCCTTGGCACGATCCTGGCAAGGGTGAACAACCCTGGCGAGGCGTGCTAAGACAGAAACACGGGGCGGGCGAGAAAGCGAGCGCGGCGATGACTGAAAACAAAACCGACGAAAACAAAGCTCAAGAGCCAACCGAACAAGAATGGAAAGCTTTGGAGCAAGAGTTGCTCGCTCGCGATCAAGCGAAAACAAAGGCTTTCGTCGATAGAATGATCGAAAAGCTAGGTGTCGCGCGAGCGCTAGAAGTGTGTGACGATATCGCAGAACACCTAAACAAACGGCACGGTTGATGCAAGGTTGAACAACCCTGGCATCCTGTGTAATAAGAAACTCACGGGGGATCAAGTTAGAAAAGAGTGTGTGTAAGTAACCGAACACGAGCGGAAGCTAAACACACATTCTTTCCTGCCTTGACTGTGCAGGCCCGTAAAAGGACACGGGTTACAAAAGAACAATGACGATGGATCACGGTAACAACGACATTCTCGCGACGGACGAAAGCTACGATCGCGCAATGGAGGCGGATACCCGCAGTGAAGCGGAGATTCACGCCGACGAACTCCGCGCGAGGGTGCGAGAGGACGGTTACGCCGTCGAGGTTGTGAGGCACGACGCCGCGGGGCGAGAGACCGAGAGGTTTTTCGCTGGACACTTCATCACCGCCGTTGACGACGAAACCTCGCGATGCTCGGGACGTAGCAACTGCTACTCCGAGGTTTCGCAGTTCATCCCAGGTGAACGAGGAAACCCGCTGACCGATTGCTTCGCGAAGATTGGACCGAGCGGTGTTCTCGGACTCGCAATCAACAAGCGAACCAGCCATATCGAGCGCATGAAGCGTGCGCAACGCGACCGAGAGGCGGCACGATCCTAGCAAGGGCGCTCACCCTTGGCACGGTATGTGCCTGGTGACTGTGAACAACGGTTGCTTGGCATGATTCATGCTTGGGATTCACCGAAGGTGAGTCCTTGGCATGGTCGGTGCAAGGGTGAACAACCCTGGCTGGACGTGCTAAGAGAGATTCACGGGCCGCAACGAGCACACGCAACGCAAACGGAGGAAAAACATTCATGCGAATGATAAACTCGGTTGGTGAGCAGAAACTACCGTCTACTCAGAATTAAAACACTCTGGGAACGGTGCTCACCAACCTTAAAAACTTCATCGAGAACATGGAACACGGCAAGGTCAACACCAACTGTTAGAGCGCCTTAATGGCGCATAGCTCAGTTGGTTAGAGCGAGCGATTTATAATCGCTAGGTCAAGGGTTCAAGTCCCTTTGCGCCTACTATGCGGTTTTGTGATTACGTGATGTAAGGACAGTAGTTTCTTGCTTCACCACAGCAAAACCGCAGATATCGCCTACTATGGCGACTCGCTCTGTCAGTTGGTGTTGTAGATACAAAGCACGCGCGACCGATACCAGAAAGGTAAAGGTCATGGCTTCAACCCGAACCGAGAAAAAAGTGAGTTAGTCCAATGGACTGACGTAACTAACGCGAACAAAAGTCACATATAAAGGCACTGTAACTCCCCTCTGCGCGATGCACGCCGCACGCGCATAGAATAAAAAACGAAAGGGCAAACGAATGAAAAGGCATGTTTGTAAACCATTCCGTTAACTTGAGGCCGTTCAGCTACTAAAAGCGGTTTCGCATAAAACACTGGTGAGGTTGGTACGGAACGTGTAAGGCGGTCGCCGAGTGTCGTTTGGCATAAACGATGCAAGGATGAACATAACCTGCCGTTGGCTGTATTAACTATACAGGTTGAGAAGCGGCTGTGATTAGTTGCTGCGTTCGGCCTCAAACTTCGTTCGCCAACCAGGAAACCTTTTACGGTTTGAGAAAATCACTGATAATACGAAGTAAAATAATACAGAAGGCGGCCAGCGCCTTTAGCTCAGTAGGTAGAGCAGTTGGCTTTTAACCAATTGGTCGGGAGTTCGAGCCTCCCAGGGCGCACTATGCGGTTTGTGTCTAAGTTCTAGATAAAAGTGGTAGGCGGATTGCAGCGTGACTGCAACGTAGAGAACTAAGCTCCCACTACACAAACCGCAGAAAACATGCCAACGTGGCGGAACGGCATACGCAGCGGATTCAAAATCCGCCGACCGCAAGGTCATACGGGTTCAAGTCCCGTCGTTGGCACGAACTTAGCAAGGTTGAACAATCCTAGCGATCCGTGAGACAAGGTATTCACGGGGAGCGAAACAACAAAGCTTAGAACACAGAGCGATCTGTGTAGGCTAGAGAGACTTTCCCTCTCTAGAGAAACCGAATGCAAGGGAAGCGGCTAACGGGAGCAATGACAACCGCGCTCGTTGGCTGTAAATGCAGGTTGTTAAAATCGTTCCAGAATAACAGCACAGAGAAGCTGGAGCGTGAAGTTAGATAGATGCGAGTAGGGAGACCCCGAACGGTAATCAATCCGATAGTCGGGCGACGATCGCTATTACTACCTAGCGAAAGGTTAGCCTTTGCTGTTAAAGGCTGCACAACCCATTCCGCGGATATGCTGCGCGGAATCTATGCCCATGTAGGTTTACAGTCTAGGAAAGGCACACACTCTGTGCGTCAGTGCTTTAGCGTTGTGTCGCTAAAGAATAGACGTGAGAGCTTTTCTGACTGCTAGGTTCGATTCCTAGCATGGGTGCCGATCAAACCTTTTCGGAGGTTTGCGCGTCTCGCTGGCCTACGGGCAAACGCGAGAATGGAGCTTTGTTTACAAGGTTCAACCCGTTAGCCGAGGGGATAATATCGGCATTAGATGCCCTCATTCTGGTAGCTTGCGCGTAGCGAGGGCGCATCGTTGCTTTCACGAGCGGCGATCAATACCAGAAAACTCACGTTGTGAAACGTCGGGCTACGGGTGTGTTGTAGAGTTTCATAGTTCCCAGCTAGCGTTAGGATTCCCTTAATGTTAGCTGGGCGCTGTCTCTGTAGCTCAGTTGGATAGAGCATCTGCCTTCTAAGCAGAGGGTCATAGGTTCGATTCCTATCAGAGACGCTAAGTTTGGCATGTTTCATGCTTGG
>CAYQQL010000002.1:6519-11577 GCA_964420095.1 uncultured Candidatus Saccharibacteria bacterium
TATCCTGAAAACAGAAAGGGAACAAGCAACAATGGCAAGAGTGCCGTACGATATGCAGTATCTCTCGCGGGAGGATTCCGACAAGTTTTCGGAGCTCTCCGCGGAGAAACAAGCGAAGATTCTTAAATCTCTCGGCGAGGGATTCACGAGCCAGTTCGAATACGAGCTTGTAGCGTGGAAAGACGGAGATTATGCGCTCGACGCTGGCGAATGCCTTGATATGGCAGTTGCCGAGTTTCCGAACGCGAAAGCAACCGCCGAGAAGATTCGAGCGATGCTCTAGTCAAACCTCTAGGGCGGTCGCCGCATCGGGGCTTTTTGCATTTCTGGCCCTGCGTTGGCATGGTTCTGGCAAGGATGAACAATCGCGGCAATCCATGATAAAGAACTATCATGCCCCAACATTTCCACCATGCCCACATTGGGCCGTTTGATTCCTACCTCGAAACCTTGCGTCAAGGTGCTCTCTACACGAGAGTTGTCCGACGCTACAAGGTTTGGAACGGAGTTTGCAACCGCTGGGATTGGTTTCTCGTCATCCCAGTTGGAGCCAAGTTTCTCGGCCTCAAGAAAAAGAAACCCTAACCTTGGCATAACCAATGCAAGGGTGAACTTCTCGGTACATCCGAGGTAAGACCTATTCAAGAAAGGGAACGAACGTGGACGAGCAAGAGAAGATCAAACTGATCAACGAATTGATTGATCTGAAAATTCAGATCAATCGTACCCTCCACAATGCCGAAATTTTCAAACAGGTTCACGAGCTACGAAAACATGCCTTCGTGGAGGCGTGCGGCAAAAACGGGTTGGAAACCGAGAATGCCGCGGGAAACCCTCCCTTTTCTGGGGAGTTGACCGAAACCGTCGAAACCCTGGTCGCTGCGATCCGAAAGGAATCTGACGAGCTCTTTTCCGCATATAAGCGGATGGCCGAAATCAAGTTTCTTTTGAAAGATCATGTGAAACCGTTTCAAGGGGCGGTGATTAACGGAATCACCGCAGAAAACCTGCCTTTCGGTCTTCTCTCGAAACAGGACTGAAACAAAACCCCGCACCATAGCCAACCATTCCTTAATGGAGTGAAAGGTTATGGCTCGCGGGGTTTTTTGCGTTCCGCGATCGGCAATCTCACTTTAATGCCCGATTAATTCGAGCCGCGTTGTAGCTCAGTTTCGTTCGCTTCAGTTCGTTTCAATTCCTTTTGTTTTCATATTGTTTTAGTTCTTATATCTTCTCTCTAGGTAATCTTAAGAACGCCCAGGCTCGCGCTCGCGAAAAGCAAAATTAATGCCATAAAGCACGCCAGCGTTGGCATGACGGTTGCAAGGGATGTTTGGCACGGTAGGTGCAAGGGTGAACAAACCAAACCAATTGAGCTAAAAGGTATTCACGGGGCGGGATTCAAACGAGGTAAACAATGGCCTACGAAGGTTTCGAAAAGTATGATGTTTTGCAGATCAAGCGCGGCGCTGGGAATGGAGTTTGCGTGGGCGAATGGTTGGACTACTCAACCCTTCGAACCGAAAGCGAAGCTCGTGAGGCCCTCCGCTACTGCAACGGAACCCACAGAGAGGTTAAGAAAGGGGATGAATTCAGAATCGTTGGTTTCGACGAACGTAGAGCATGGCTCGTCAAGGTCGAGCCGTCAAATGTCAAGGGATGACCTAGCCCAGCAAAAACTATGCCAAGCCCTAAACAGGTTTGGTATGTTTTTTGCTTTTCTTTCGGTCGCTGCGCTGTTTCTTCTCGACCGATAAGGTTTTCTTGGCATGGTTTATGCTTGGGAATCGTAGCTAACGGTTCCTTGGCATAAGTAATGCAAGGTTGAACAAACCAAACCAATTGAACTATAACGTATTCATGGGGGACGAAAGGTAAAAGACAATGCAAACGATTGAGGTCGAGGTTTTTTGCGACGGCTCTTGCGACAACGAAGACTGCGAAGGATTCCACGAATTCGAGTTTCCCGCAGTCTTTGGAATCTGCCACGATTGCGAGGGGCATGGAACCGTGTTGAATCCTTCGATGCGCGATCACGCCTACACGCAAGAGGAATTCGAACGAGACTTTGATGACGAAGACCGAGCGCAATACTTCAAACGAGGGGGAATCTATGACGTGACTTGCCCTACCTGCAAAGGTAGGAATGTTGTTCTCGTTGTCGACCAGGAAAGCATCGCCAGCGGCAACAACGAAGAACAGAAACGTCAACTCGCCGCTTACTTGGAATCGGAACGCAATCGAGCACGCGAAGAACGAGCAGACCGCGCAACTCGCCGCATGGAAATGGGAGGTTACTGAGCACTGGCATAACCAATGCAAGGGTGAACAAACCCAGAGAGTTGAGTTAGAACGTATCTAGAGAGAGGGAATTGATGACAAACAAACCTCGACGTTCAAACGGAATTGTTCTTCTCGCTGGGGGAGGGAGAAAGGTAGAGCCTACCGAGATTCTTCTCGAAAAGAAAACCTACCGACTCTTGCTCGAATCCTTCGAGTATCCCGTCGATTCAATCAAAAGCGAAAGGGATGTTGCCGCAATCGCGGCAGACCTACACGTCAAGTATCGTTACCGAAAAGACAATGATTATGGTAACAAAAACCGCATACGACCGCTCAAAAAAAACAGAGAAACAGACTTTATAGGTCTTTCTGCCGACCTTTCCCCATTCGAAGAAAGAGAATCCTTCAAACTCCTTTCGGCGGGCGGTTTCTAACCTGCGCTTTGCCTTTGGTATTAAACTTGCCGAAGGTAAACCATAGATCTAGAAACTTTCCCTTGGCACAAACCTTGAAAGGATGAACAAACCAAACCAATTGAGATAAGACATATTCACAGGGCGGCAACAACAAACGGAGTGATGCAATGCTCGGAAAGCTAGCGCTCGAAAGAATCAAATCCGTGTTCTTTCCAACCGTCAACAACCGAAAGAAAGTCTATCAAGTCACCTGGGTTTCCGAGGTGACTGGGGAAGTTCACATCTTCGAGGCGGATTCCTTCGAGACCGCCCAACTTTTCCGAAGCACCTTCGGACTCGGAAACAATCCCGCAACCTACCCGCAAGAGGTGGTCAAGTTCGATCTTAACCCTAGCTGATTAAAGCCGCAACGGCACAAACCTAGCAAGGATGAACAAACCAAACCAATTGAGATAAGACATATCCAGAAGGGAAACGAAGATGACGCAGCAGGAAAAGTCGGAAGTTGTTTTTTACCTCGACAATCACCTTGGAATCAAGAGAAAGATTCGTACTCTCGCCGCTGCGACTGCTATGGCGAAAGAAATTGATGCTCAGGTTATTGACATTTTCAAGGGTGGAAAGTTTCTTACCTCTCTGATTCGCTCCTCTACTGGAGACAACAGGTGGATTTGTCCACTGGGGTGAGCTGAAAGAATACCTCCAGTGGAGAACAACACCTCCGCCTTGGCACAATCCTTGAAAGGATGAACAAACCTCCCCAGCTAGTCTATAACCTATTCATCGGAGCAACAACAAACCAGAAAGGTTAAAACTCCAATGCTCAGCAACGATTTTACCACAGGTATGGTCTTCGGTATCTGCCTCCAAAGCGCTGCAATCTTCGCAGGTATCCTGATTACCGCGATCGTAGCTTCGCGAAACAACGACAACAAGCAACCCAGGAAAGGCTAGAAACCTTGATCCTCGATATCCTCGATATCCTTTTCATCGCCTTTACGATCCTCATGGTCGCAAAGGTCATGCCAACGCTGTATCAGCGTGAGCAAACTTCACCGCTCGTAATCATCACGAGCGAAACCCTCAACAAGCCCCGTTTATCGGGCATCCTGGCGACCGTCGAGCCGCTCGCGCGCTCCGTTCAAACCAGGTTTATTCCTCGATTCCTGTTCCGTTCTCGGGCTACCGATTGCCTTAACTGGCCGTCGTGTAGCCCTTTTTTTGTTTCTAGCCTCTAAACCTTTTGGCATGGTATCTGCAAGGGTGAACAAACCAAACCAATTGAGATAAGACATGTCTAGAAGGGACACGAAACCATGTTTAACCCAATCGTTTTGACCGAATCGTATAGCGCCGCAGCTTACAACGTTACCCTGTTGCTCGGGAGAATCAATGCGCTGATCAATGAATATCCGCAAGAAATTATCCCAGTCAACCGAACAGAACAAACTATTTCGGGTGAGCCTGCGCATACGCTCGGAGATATCATCTTCGCTACTGAGGCCGCGAAGTATCATTCTTCATACATGAATCATGGTTGGGCAGGATGGGGAGAATGTCTCGCACAAAAGTACGGGGCAGATAATGTGGACATGGTTAACCAACTCGGTTGGAGTGATCTACTCCAAGGTTCTCGAAGGTTCACACCGATTGATTCTCAACTCAAGTTTCGTTTTCAACCATACAAAACCGTTGTTGTCGATAAAGTAGAATCTCTTTTGAACGAGGCTTACCGTATCGTTCGAGAGTATAAACTAGATATCGGCGGTTCATCGGTGTGTCACTCGCTTTACACACTTTGTGAATATTGGTACGGTAAAGATAAGGTTCCCCAACCATATCAATCCCTGGCATGGTATCTGCAAGGGTGAACATCTAATCCTTCCTGGTGTATACCTACATCATGGATAACTGGTTCAACCTGGGCGTCGCGATTGGTATGATCGCGACAATCATCACCTCAACCATCCTTTGGGTTACCTGCAAACTGGTTCCCGCCCAGAATCAACGAATAGTTTTTCTTGCTTTTATCTTCGCCGCGCCCTTCGCCACATTCATCGTGAAACGTTTCCTCGGTATCGAAAAGGAGTCATAAAGATGTCAACATCGGATATCTCGTGTTTTTGGTGGTAACGCACATTCTTACATGGTATATCGCCTGCCGCCGTCTAATGGTTACGGGGGATTCCCCGTAAGCCCAGGGCTTTTAAAGGGGCTCTTTTAGGGGCTAAAATGATGGGGGCCTAGGGGGTTGAAAAGGGGCGATTTTCGATAAAAAGATGGCCCAAAATGTGCTAATCCCCAAATTTCACAGGGATAAAATTTTTTGGGAAGTTTTTTGTGAGGAATTTCACAGGGA
>CAYQQL010000002.1:11677-30251 GCA_964420095.1 uncultured Candidatus Saccharibacteria bacterium
AATTTCACAGGGATAAAATTTTTTGGGAAGTTTTTTGTGAGGAATTTCACAGGGATAAAATTTTTTGGGAAGTTTTTTAACACAACCTGACCCCCATACCAATATAATAAGAATTATGAAAACAATACAGAAAAAATTTACAGGCTATAGTAAAATAGAAAAAATGTGTCATAGTTGTTATGAAGGTAAAGAAAGTTTTCCTGTTATTAAAGGAAAAGAAAAATCTATATGTAAAGATTGTTACACACAGTTGTATGGAGATATTTTTGAAATTGATAAAAAACAAAAAGAGAATCGAAGAAAAATAGAAAAAGAAATAAAATTTAAAAACCTTACATTTGTTTTTAATATTTTGAAAGAATCAGTGTGTGAAAATTGTGGGAACAAAGATTTTAGAGTCTTAGAATTTGACCATCGTTTTAGAGAGTTAAAAGATGATAATATATCAAATTTAATTGCTAATGGCACAATAAAGAAACTCAAAGAAGAGATTAATAAATGTGATATTTTATGTGCAAACTGTCATAAAATTAAGACTCATAGAGAAAATAATAGTTGGAGACATCAGTTTTTCATAGAACAAACAAAAGGAATTGAAAATGAAAATTAAAAAACGGTATTGTACGCAGTGTTCTCAAGCAAAAGAAAATTTTCCAACTATTTTAAAAAAACAGAAAAGAATTTGTGTTGAATGCTACACAAAACTTTATGGAAGTATTGCAGATATGGAAGCTCAAAGAAAAGCCACTCATGAAAATAAACGGCGAAATAGAAAAATTAGAAACAGAAATATTATAATAAATAAACTAAAACAAGGATGTTTAGAATGTGGCGAACAAAATTATCTTTGTTTGGAATTTGTAGATGAAGAGAATCGAGTAAAAGAAACCGAGGAATTTTTTTCAAGAAACTATACTGTAAAAGGTTTGAATGAAAAAATTAGCACGTATAAAATTTTATGTTGCAACTGTATAAGTTTAAAACTATATGAAAAAACACAAGAAGAAATTTTAAATTTGCATTAAAAAATGATCATGGATTAAGGTTTATCAACTTGGTTAAACTTTAGAACAGTTATGGTTTCATGTTGAGATATTGAAACCAGTTTAACCTGAAATGATTTAATAATCGTGTTCACGATATCATGTTTATCGACGATGAATTCTTCCGAGTCAATATAAAACTTAGAATTTTGGTTTAAGGATACTTCCCAGGTTAATGATTCATGTTTAATATTGTATATAGAATTTCCTTTACTATCTGTTATTGACCATCTGAACTTTGGCTGACCTGGAACAAAGTTTTGGTCTCCTTTTTGATTGGATATTGTTGTTGCCATCTTATGTTAAGATATATATTGATATAGAGAAAAAAGATGGAGCTTAAGCGGTTTATATTTGAAGGATATGAAAAGGTTAACGAAGGGAGTCTTGACTGAGTATCGGATACTTTTGTCGAGCTTAATGTTGAAAAAGAAGATATATGGAAGAAGAAGAGCATGGTATAGTAATCCCAGTTTTGTTGCAGAGTTTAAAGTTTGAATCAATGGCCCAAAACGTGCTAATCCCCAAATTTCACAGGGATAAAATTTTTTTGGGAATTTTTTTTGTGGGAGAGATTTAACCTAATGGATTAATTATTGACTATGAGCAGTTTGAAACTTTCCTATTATATATTTGAGGGTACCGCTTTAAAGGTGCAAGCTATGGAAGATGTGGATCGATATCGATCTAAAGGAGTTAGATATGTTGAATATGACAAGAATTTGTATGGGGTAGGAGAGGGAGGGTTTCAGAAAGTTTCTGGTTTATTGGCTGGGGCGGGTAAAGTTATTATTGATCTAGCGGACAAGAATATAATATTAAGAAAATCTGGCGAACCATTGCACGACCCAGAAGTTGTTAGTTCCTTAAAGATGATTAATGAATTTATTCCTGAGTTTAGAGATTATAACGTTTCCAAGTTTTTGGTTAATTCATCTAATGGATACAGTAGACTTATGTCTTTGGGGGTTAGCATCAGTGATTTATTGAGGGGGGTTAAAGTTAAGAGTGGAGAATATAGAAGATATAAGCGTGGAGATGATACTAAATTTGGACAATATAAGTTTGAGGTATTGAAAGATATTCAAGAATTGGAGTGGTATCATACGACAAAGAGATCTAATCTTGATGGTATAAAGAAACGTGGATTAGTTCCCTCCAAGGAATTTGATAAAGAAGAATTGCAGAAGCATGGGTGGACAGACATTAATTTTGATTTACAGAATGCTGTTTACTTAACCAACTCTTATGATAGGGTTTTATCGATTGGAAAAGAGTTGGTTAAGAAGTTCGGAGAAGATGCTTTAATATTAAAAATATCTGGCAATGCTTTAAGTGATGAAGCCAAACTTGTTGTTGATGAGGATTGGTTAAGGGATTACTATACTGGAGCAATTGTTTGGAGTGATGATTCTGTTGCGGGCGAGCATCCTGAGTATATTGGATCATTGACTGATTCTGTTATTAGTGGAATTGGATATAAGGGAGTTATTCCTTTTTCATTTATTGAAACCGTTGAAGTAATTGAGTATGAAGAAAACGATTAAACTATAAACAAACAATTTGTTATGTTTAAGTTTATTATGGATGCGGCGTTGATTGTTGTTAACCATAAACTTTTTAGAATCGAGATCAAGTTTAGAACCTGGGTTTGGGGTACTCCAAGGTTATGGTCTGCTATTTGATTTGTTATAATTGATGTAATTTTAAGTTAAGATATCTATTGATATAGAGAGAAAAAGATAAGGATATATATGGGATTGTTAAAGAGATTTATATTTTTTGAAATGTATAAAGAGTTTAAAGATGGAAGTCTTGAAAACATATTGGAGATATTGCAAGAGATAATCGAGAGGAGGTATTATGGGGATGAGGAGTTATCATCTTTTGTTGAATTTGGCATTGGGGAAACCAAAGAGAGGTTAGAGAGTGGGTACAGGGATATTAGCAGGAAGTTTAGTTTTGTTGCCGCCGATGGAAAGTTTTCGATGGCATTGGTTTACGAGCTGATGCAACTTGAGAATAGCGTTTACGTTGCCGCGTTTTTTGAGAACAACGGAAATCAAGAAGAGTTCTTCGAGAGGACTCTTGAGGATTCGGAATCAAGAACCGTTTCAAGATCAAGCGAGGCAACAAAACTTGGGGAAGTTATAACCGAGGCATTCTTTTCAAGGTTGCGGTTTGAGGTTGATAAGTTCAAGATAACCGAGATGGGGTTATTTGAATCTCTTGCGAAGCAAGCCGCGGAGCTGCTTTCATCTTATGGTCTCAAGGATGTTAAGATTCGTTGGAAAGATAACAACAAGGAGAGGTTATATGTTCAATTTTTTGATGCAAAGAACGCCATTGGAAATATTGGGTTTGAGATCTATAACAATCATGGTTTATTCGGTTCGCACGGAATCAGGGTTGACATTTATGCTTCGTACAGGTACATGGAGAAAGAGTTTGTGTATGACAACACATTCAAGGCAGAGGATGTTTTGGAGTTTATCGAGGGAGAGATTAAGAAACTAAACATTTCGTAAGTAAGTCGCAACTGCCTCGGTGACTCCTTGGGTTTCGGTGTAAGGTTTTCCAGAAGCAAAGCATGGCCAAAACTCGGTTTCAAACTTATGAAAATCGTTAATAAACTTATGACCAACGTTCACGAATGCAGAGTCCATTACTTTGTATTGTTTTTTTGTTAAGTTTGAAACGAGACCTTTGATATGCGGTATTATTAAGATTCGGTCTTCTCTTAAGAACTCGTAGAAAGTTATTCCATTTCTTTCATATGACTGAAGTAAGAATTCATCTGGGATGAATATCTTTCCATCTCCTGACATATCGAACGTGTAGATGTTTGCCTCAACTGTTCCGTATTTGATTCCATCAAGATAAAAATCTTCATAAGAGACCTCTCTGATTTCGGTTATCATTGCCGCGCCGTCTTCTTTGTGAAGTTTGCCGTTTTTAAACCAAGCCATAATGCTATCTGTATTGGAGCCATTAAATGTCAACAAAAAAGAACCTGTGAACTTAGCTTCTTCAAACTCCTTATATTTTTGATCAATATCATATGTTGTTAGGTTGACGTTCAGCTCCTCTATGTCGCATTTTTCGTTCATCTGCTTGATGTAACCATGAAAACTGGCGGCGTCAACGTTCGCGGCGTATATTTACCTTTATGGAAAAGTTGTTAAGCAAATTTTTGTTTGAATCATGGAAGGTTGACTTTAATGATATTGATATGACCGTTGAGGAGTTTGTTGCGAACAATGTGTCGGAACAAGAGTTTCTCTCGACTTTAACTGACATGTTTAATAAATTAGCTAAAGCAAAATATAAAGGTATGGAACTCAGCCCTGAGAAACTCGCAGCTATTTCAGATTTTAGTTTTGGGGTTTATCGGTCATATTTTAATGACAATCCTATTGTAAGAATTCTTTTTTCGGCGGACACGGAACAAACAGCAATAAATAATACTTTTATTGCTGTCCTCAGTTTTTTAGGAAGGATTGAATATCTTGGGTTTTTAAACCCAAAAATAAAAGATATTTTGTTGGATGGGCTAACGAACGGAGAGTTATACCGATTATTGGGGTCCACAACATCGGCACTGTTTCATAAGTCTAGTTTTGCCGCCAATGATAAAGAAAAATATGAAGCGATTGAAAACTATTTGGATAGTAAACTTGATAGTCCGAAAGAAATCTTCGGTAGACCTATTGATCTAGAAATTAAAGGTATTTTAAATGAATACTTAGATGAGCAGTTTGATAAGCTTGGATCAAAGATAGCTGCATCGGTTAAATCAAATACAAATGTGTTAACAACAACTATTCCAAAGTTTGTGATTTCAAAAATACTATTATCCGATTATAGCTTTAATGAATTCAGAAAAGACACAGGATTTAATTTGACTAATCTTAGTAGTGAGCAATTGAATATTAACTTTGAAGTTTTTAACAAACTCAAAGAAACATGGAACGAGTTTGAAGGTTTAATTGTTATGGACGATTCATCTTCCGAGCAGCTTTCTGCTGTGGACCAAAGGTTTAAGATCACTTTAATAAACCTCTGCATTGGTCTTAAAAAATATCTTGAAGAGATAAAACAAGTGTTTTCTAATAAACTAATGGTTGCGTGGTTAGATAAACTCTTAGTTAACCTGAATAGTTTTTTAAGAACAGTTAAAGAGAATAGGAGTTCGGGGTTTGGATTTAGTATTTTTCCGATTAGTTCAAAACAAAATCGCGGGTTATCAACTTTGGTAACAAGAGACGCCATAAAAAGGTTTTTGACCAACGATCAAGGGTTTCAAGATTTGTTTCCAAGAAAGACCAAAGACCTTATGAATGCATTGAAAGCTTATAAAATATTTTTTGAATTTTTACGAAGTTTAAACTATGCAGGGGAGCAGTTATATTTTGATAAACGAATAGAGTTTCCTGAATTGCTTTCCACCGTAATAGGATAACAAGAACTGAACGTGCGCAGTATTTAATCTTTGTTATGGTTGCCGCGAAAACGTATTCAATTAAGTCTTGGTTGTTTGAAGAAGAGGAAAAATCGACAAAAGAGATTAGTTTTAAAGATTTTGCCACAGAAAGGCTTGAGGCTATAAAAGATGCAACACACATGTTTGTTGAAGGTGGTACAGAACTTGACAAATATAAAGGAAGGGGTATTGAGTTTAGATACCTTCCAGGCGAGATAAAATTTGAAAGAATTGATTCGGCGAACCTTGTTGAAAAAATCGAAGTTTTAGTTTCTGGGCAGGATTATTCATCGGTGATTTTCTTTGAGGTTGGAATTGGAAAAACGAGTTTCTTTAATAAAAACTTTTTTACGGTTGGTGCGGATTTTAAACTAAGATCTAATAAACCAGACAGTAAATTAAAATATGTAAATCTTTTAGGAGAAAAACTAGATAACAATCTAGGAGTTGAAGGATTTGTTAATTTAGTTTTTGATAAGCTAAAAGATAGTTTTTTTATTACTATTGATGACTTGTCTGTTGTGGCACAAAAAAGACATCTACAACTTGCAAACGAGACTATAGATTGGGTTAAAAGTTTAGGTGGAGAATTGACTTATAAACATATAAAAGACTATAATGTTGAAGTTAGTTTTAATATTGGAGGCAGAGAGATTTGGTTCCAATTTGACATTATTGAAACCGATCCTGACAAAATTAAAGTATCTGGGTTTATTCCAGGAGTAGGACAAGATTTCAATTTTGTTATTGATCTCACGGTCAAAGACCGTTTGAAAAAGGCTTTAGAATTAGTAAAAGAAAGATTGTTTAAAAACTGAACTAGTTAATTTTTGTTATGGTTGCCGCGATTAAACTAAAGAAGTTAATATTTGAAAATGACTTAAAAGAAAAAACATTTGAAGAGTTTGCCACAGAAAGGCTTGAGGCTATAAAAGATAATCTTGAGATGTTTTTTGAGATGAGTCCCGAACTGGGAAGTTATAAATCAAAAGGATTTGAATTCAAATATTTCCCAGGAGTTATAGATTCACGACAAAAAGAAAATTACCTATTGTTAGAAACAGCGATTGTAACGACTCCAGACGGAAGGTCTCATAAAATTGGTTTTGAAATTAGAATTAGTAATCTACATTACAAAAAACTGACTGCAAATGTTTATTTTTCGGCAAATATCAATAAAGACGAAGACCCAGAATATTTTGAAATAAGTGAAGGGACACATATCGTGAATTATGCAGAACCAACGATGGACAACTATACAGCAGAAGAAGAAGCTTCGGTTGTTATGGATTATATTAGGAGAGGTATTGTTCTTGAACTTGATGACCTATTTAAAAAAGTTCAAAAAATTCCGCTTAGGGTTGCGAAAGAGATTGTCTCCTGGTTAGAGACCATCCCAAATTTGATTAATATTAAATTATTTGAAGGGCGAAATATTGCTGTAATTGAAGGAAGCGTTCAAAATAGTCGATTAAATAATAATATGTTTTCACTAAACTTTAGACAACATGGATCTAATTTAGATGTTATTCAATATGAGATTTATTACGATCGACAATCAACAAGAGAAACCGCGAATCTCAATTCGAAACAATATCTTGAAGATATCAAGAACATGATTTTAAGCCGTCTCAGCTAATATTCTTTTCTTTATTGTAGCTGCCATATAGTCAAGAGAGTCAGCGATGTTGTGTTCAAACTGAGAAGTATAAAAAGTGTTTGGGAGATTAGATATTGAATATTCAAGGAATCTTATCATAATATCTCTAAACATGTAAGCGTTTTTATAATAGAATCCACTTATCTCTATATTTTTAATACTTTCAAGATCGACTCTAAAGATAAATTGTGTTGCATCAGCGGAATAACTATATATATCAATTGGTCTCGTTATTTTAAACCCATGTTTTTCAAAAGCTTCTTGATAGTTGTTTTTTATTTCTTCGATTGGATTTGTTTTATTTCCTATTCGATTTTTGATGTTATAGTTTTTTCTTATAGAGTCTTCAATGAAGGTTGCTAATTCTTCACTAGTATTTGGTGCTAATTTAAAAGTTTTAGATGTGTAATGAAGACTATTGTTGATTTTGTCATTTTCACTATATCCTTCAATTCCTGGGTATCCTTCAGCGAATACTTTATTTCCATTTACTAATGATATTACAAGTTCTAAGTTTAATTTTCCATCAAAATTTAAATTTATAGTAAATATATCGACTTCATCATTATCCAGGGTTGAATTTACTATATCTAGTTTATTTTCAAACTTAAGTTGTGTTGATTCTAGTGCCGAAATCACAACATCTCTAAAAGATTCGGTTTGTGGTTGGGCTTCATCAGCTTCAAACAGCCAAGGAAAAAATTTAAATGATTTCATGAAATTAAATATGAGTTATTTTATTGGTATTTAATTTCATGAAACTTAAACAATTTATATTTGAAAACCCTGAACACTTTGATGAAGAAACGATTCTTTTTTTAGTAAGGGAAACTTTAGAAAAAACATTGAACGAAGACAGTTCATTGTCTTCAATTGTAGAGTATCGTCCAGGGGATATTAATGATTTTTCTGGCGGTCAACTAAATGATGTATTTGTTTTAAGATCAACCGAAGAGAAAATCAACCTATACTGTGAGGCTTATAGATCCGACCTAGAAGGATATGTTTTATATACAGAAATTAATGGTCGTAAATATAACGACCTTGTTAAGAGAGAAGATTTCAATATTGCACCAAGAAACATGAAGATATTTCTTTCTAGTTTACAGAAGTCAACAGAGAAGACTTATCAAACGCTGGGATTGTTGCAACAAAAAAATGGAACTGTTGGTAACAACTGAAGATGAAAATGGAAATGAAGACTCTGATCATAAAAGAGAGTTAGCTGATATTATTTGGGACAATGCTGGGTCTGAAATATCATCTGATAGAATCAAATATTTTGTTAACACAGTTGATAAACTTTTATCTAGTTTAAAGATGTTTTAAGTTATGTTATTCGGGCGACTTTTGAAACCGATAGATTATCAGCACTTTTTAGTTTTAATAATTCTACCCTTCAAATATTAATTGAAGACATGGAGCAACTTATTGAACAATATTCCCGCGGGATTTTAGAACTAGAGTTTGGGAGCGAGAGCAAAAACTACTGGTTTATGATTCTTGGTTAAAACTCGCAAAAGAATATACAAAAACTATATTAAGTTTTTTTGATTTCATCAAATTAGTTTCAAAAAAAATAAAAAGGAAAGAAGAAAGTTTAAGTGGAACAGATGACAAACTTATGTTTAAGTTTGAGGGCAACACACAAAAGATGTATCATGTGACTGCAAACGCGACAACTTTAATGAGGTCTGGATTTAAAACAGATATAAATCAAGAGGTTGAAGGTTTAGGTGGTCAAAATACGGATTCTGCGGGGCAGGCTGCCATTTCTTTTACAGTAGACCTCTATGTGGCAAAAGAAGTAGCGAGGCCTCTAAAGGAGGCTATAATGATTGCTAAGTGGCAAGTTACTGGGGAGGGTATTTTGTCCCTCGCCGCGCATGAAGGAATTGAAAAAGAAATCATCCAGGGAACATTTGTTAGAACCGCACAGGAAATTATAGAAGGAACTCCAGATGTAGTTTTCGAGGCGTTTAAGGCTTATCTGGCAACATCTAGAAAGAGATATGATCCAGTTTATATTGGTTCATCTAAAAAGCTTATGGAATTAATGAAAACTAAAAATGAAGAAGACGTGGGAGTTTTAGTTTGTACGGTTGATGTTACAAACCAAAATATCAAATATCTTCATATTATGGAAGAATACAGAGTGCCCCCTTCAGCAGTTGTGTCGATAGATAAAATCCTAAAATAATATTTCAGATATTGTTTCATATCGTTCGAAAGAACCTTGTTCGTATTTTGTTATAAATTTGGCAATACTAGATGCAAGATCAATAGAAGCTTCTTCTATGTTTGGATAAGCTTTTTCTTTTATCTCAAGAAACTGTTTAACCTTATAACATGGATTTCCTTTCTGATATAGTCCACGAACCTTTTCAAGAAAGGTTTTAAACATTACCTGTTCTGCTTTTGTTTCAAAAATAAACTGTTTAAAATACGGCAATATCTGTATTTCATTCTTTTTTAAGAGCTTGTACCATTTAATATCAAACGGACCTTGATATTCATCAAGAACAACACAGTTTTCAAGAATTGTGCATATTTCATCAACATGCAATCGTTCTCCAACGTCATCTGTTACTTGATTAAAATACTCTTCTCCATCAATGCAAAATCTTAGGTCTATAGTTCCATCTTCAAAATATTTTATTGCCGCATCTGTTAAACAATGAAGTTTTCCGTTTCGAACAGATATAACAATGCAAGATTCATTTAAAGATTGATCAACAAACAACAAAAATTGTCCTGTCGCAAACGGCTTTATTGTGTTTAAAAAGTATTCTACGCCCTTTGGTTGACTGTTGAAAATATCTTCAAATTCTTCCGCAGAAATTGATATTCGCTCTTGTGCTAGTTGTTCTGTGCACTGCATCCAGTCATGGTAATATGTGAATAGTTTTTCCGCAATACAAAGCGTGTATTCGACGGTTATAATGGTGGTGGTAAAAAATTCTTGTCTTATAAAGAAACTTTAACCTGGGTTTTATCCCAAACTACAATTTCTCTCAAAGATCCATTAAAATATTGATATATAGCGTCATAACCTTTTGCGCTGGCAAGATTTTTTATTTGCGATCCCATGTATCCATACTTTTCCTCTTGTTTTTCCACAAACAAATCTGCTTTTTGACGATCCATTCCAAGGGTTACAAGGGCGGCAACCATTGGGTGTTCTCTTTTGTCGTCAGAAAAAATCTCAAGTGGATTGTTGACTTTCAAATATGCTTTAATCACTTGGCCACCAGATTCATTGGCATAATTTTGAGCAATTTCTAATGTAGGTGTAAAATAAGCACCAATACCGAGTGCGCCCCTCCCTGTAACTTTAATAGGTTTCAAACCGTCTCAAGTTCCGCCATGATAAACTGGTCCCACATTAAATTGATTTTCGAAAATAAGATTATACAACATGTTTTAATATAACTAAACAAAGATAATAGTAAAGCACTGGAGATTGTTGATTAGTTTTCAATTCAATATTTATAAAGGTCATGCAGCAAATTATTAACCTACAACAATTTATATTTTTTGAGACAACCTCAAAAACAGTATTAGCTGGGCTGGGGTTTCCTCTTGTTATTGGTTCAGTATTTATCCAAAAATTTGGCAATTTAGCGTATATGATTGCTGGGTGGTATAAGGATTATCATTTTACGTCAGGCGGAAGCGATCAGGCTAATTGGTTTAAAAAAGCAAATCGATCGTTTTTTTATAATGAAAAAAAAATGGATCTTGTTTCTTACATAGAAATATATAATACAACCTCTTCTTCGCCAGAAGAATTGTTAGATGTACTGAAAAAATATGGACTTAGAAGTGATAGTGCTAAACTTCCAGATGAACATGAAATTCAAGAGTATAAACAAGCTTCTCTTGAACAAATAGAAGAATTGTTTCTAAAAGATATATTTTTTAGACACTACTTTATTGAAGAAATAATTCAAGGAAAAATAAAAAACTTACAACCATATAAAGGTCTTAAGTTTCACGATGCAGTTGCGAAACTTGAGAATAAAAAATTATTTCAAACAGAAAAGAATCTTGTTAAACAATATGAAAATGGATGGAAATGGATTAATATAGGGGAAAAGTGTGATCTTGTTGGTAAAGAAATGAAAAACTGTGGATCGGCAGGAGTAATGTCATCAGATCCAGATCGCACACTTCTCACACTCTTTAGTCCAGAAAACATTCCAAAAGTTATTGTTACTTATTCACCGAACCAAAAGAGGATATCTAGCGCTGAAGGTCAAGGAAGTTCGGTTGCGAAAGAAAAATATCACGACTTCATTCTTGACCTTGAGGATTTACTTGATGCTAAGTATGATTTTGTTAAAGACCCAAAATCGACAGTTTTAAACATGAAGTCAATGTTCAAGCCATATCTTGAAAAAATTGAAGTCGTCGCTGAATTTTCGTACTATATGTTTTTAAAACTTGTACTAAAAGACGGAAGGTCTTTTTATACAAATGGAACGAACGCATTTCCAGAAAAAGAAGTTGTAAAATTGTTTAAATCAATAAGAAGTAAGAAAAAGAAAGACTTTAACGAGTTTTTAAGGAATGATATATTTGATTTTTACGCTAATAATCAAATTGAAAAAATAAACCTATACGATTTATTGGAACAATTAAAACAAACGAACGGATCTTAAACCAACAGAAAAAGATTTCGATCTAGATGTCAAAGGCTTTTTGGCTTGACATTGTGTCGGCAGCGACCTACAGCTAAGCATCTTTTCGCGCCACGGGCAAAAACAATATGGATATATATGCGTCCTTTGAGGACTTCCCAGTTAGTGTTCAAAAAGAGTTAACCGAAATCACTGAAGAATACATGAAGGATATTAATAATTGGTCTCTTTTTAAAGAAAAATTAGTTTTAGACTATAAGATTAATCACCTACAGTTTAGAACACGAATTGATTTTTTACTTTACATCGATGTAAAATATCTAACAAAAACAGAAATACTAAATTTAACACTTGCCCCTATATTTTTTGTTTTTAACATTGATCTTAGAAACCCTTATTTGCGTTTGGGATACTATACAACTCCTCTTACAGAAGAACATTGGCTCTCCTCAGATTTTATAAAATGGATAAAAGAAAATGTCTGGTAAAAATATAGAAGATTTGTTAAAAAAACTTAATCACAACATATTTTTATGGTTATTAACAAACAGCAGGCATCGACACATGTTTTCTTCTTTGGTTGTATTAGACTATGATGTTGATAATCAACATTTGTTTTTCGATATAAACAACAAAACAATTCCTTACAAATTTACAACAAATATTGTTATTTCGCTTCTAACAGAAGCAAACGTTGAAAAAAAGGAAATACCATTTTACTGTAAATTCACAACAACAGGAAGAATATTCGAATATGGTTACTCAAACAACAAAAAATTAAAAATACACGATGATGTTACCGATTTTGTGAACTACTCACAGCACAAGGCTGTGAGCTTCCGAAGTTGAAAACCCCGAAACTTTAAGCATTTCATCGGAAATTTCCAAGTTTGTACCTGGCTTTATTTTTCCTCCATGCCTGTAATCGTTTGTTCCAAACGATGAAACAAGGTTTAATCCTTGCTTAAGAATATTTTTTGATGCATTCCAATCCCTTTGATGGACTACTCCGCAACCTTTGCAAATCCAATCTCTGTCTTTGAGTTTTAGATTTTGATTGATATAGCCACAGTCCGAACAAGTTTTAGAACTTGGAAAAAATCTATCAACTTTTATTAAAGTTCTTCCGTACCATTTGCACTTGTATTCCAACAAGTTAACAAAACTACTCCAAGAACTATCTTGAATTGCTTTTGCTAACTTATGATTTTTCAACATGTTTTTAACACTTAAATTCTCAATACAAATCACTTGGTTTTCGTGAATTAGTTTCAATGAAAGCTTATGTTGAAAATCTCTTCGGAGATTGGTAATTCTTTCGTGAATTTTAGCTACTTTTAGCTTTTGTTTACTTCTGCTGTTTGATCCTTTTTCTTTCCTTGAAAGATGCTGCTGTTGCCTTTTTAGCTGCTTTGTTTGCTTTTCAAGGTATTTTGGGTTTGCTACTTCTTCTCCATTGGAGAAAAAAGCGAAGCTTTTGATTCCAAGGTCAACTCCAACAGAATTTGTTATTTTGGGCAAATGCTCGATATTTTCTTCTACAGAAATAGAAACAAAATACTTATTGGTTGATGTTTTAGTAATGGTTGAAGTTGTGATCTTGCCTTTGATTGGTCTGTGTTGTATAATCTTGATTCCCGTTTTAAACTTAGGAATATGGAGCATTCCATTTTCAATTGAGAGGCTTTGAGGAACGGAGATAGATTGTTTTCCAAGTTTTTTTTTGAACCTTGGAAAACCACTTTGTTTTTTGAAGAATCTTTTATAAGCAACATCTAAGTTTTTGAGTGTCACCTGCAAACTTTGCGAGTTTGCATCTTTTAGAAACTTTGTTTCTGGCTCTTGTTTTAACAGTGTTAAAGCTTTTGCATTATCGAAGTAGGAAAGGTAGTTTTTTGTTCTTTCTTCTTCAGCTTTTTCTTGGTTATTGAGAAAATATTCTTTTTCTTTATTAAGAAAGTAATTCCAAACAAAACGAGAGCATCCAAACATTTTCGAGAGCAACTGTTGCTGTTCTGCATTTGGATAGATCCTAAATTGGTATGTCTTATTTTGCAGGGGCATTTCTATACTACTTAATAAGTATAGTATAAGTTTGAATTTTCTAAATTATTCGCATTCATCTCACAGGACAAGCCTGTGAGTTTTCTGCTCACAAGAAATAAATTGGTTAAAGAAAACGGATATCGAATTAGTTAATGACCTAGCAAGCTTCCTTAAAGAAGGATAGAAAAAAATTTCAAGTGTTACCATCAGAAAAGAAACTTCTCCAGATAAAAGAATATCTAAAAAACCATGAAACAGTATTTGAAGAATATCTAAAAAACAATACAGAATATATTATTAACAATTATCATAATCATTATTATGAATATATAATTTTAGAAGACCCTGAAATTAGATATGAAATTTCAAACAACAGTGTAAACGCTGTTATTGAATTAAAACTTTTAACTGCTAATCAGATCAAATTAATAAGGCATGTTTTCTTTTCTATCTCAAAATCTGCTTGGTATTCAAAAATACGAGTTACAAACTGTACAAGGTTGTGTATTGGAAATGATTTGTTGAATATCTGCAAAGACTATTTTAGGTTCTCACAAAGGCTTGCATGCAGAAATCAATAGAAGAAACAATATTATCATCAAATGGGTTTAAAAACTTCTTGAAAGAAGTTAAGGCTTGGGCTTCGTCTTATCAAGATAAATATATTTTACTTTCTGAAGTCGCAGATATTACATTTTATTTGGATCATAAAAATATTGAAATTTCGTACAAGCTGCTTTCATCCACAGCTATTGTGAAATGGTCAGTATTTTTAGACTATTATTTTTCTAAGTCTGGTGAGCTTGTCCTAGTAGATTCCTGTTTTACAGAAAGATTTAATGATATAACTTTGACTAGACCAAGAATAAACTGTTTGGTTTTATAGTTAAATTTATAAGAAATTAAATTAATGGGTTTAAGCCAGGATGATTTTGAATCAATAGTCAAAAAAATTTATAAAGTAGAATTTTCAAAAGAAATTGAAACTTTAATAAATGGCTATATCCAAAAACTTCAAGGTGAGGAAATACTTTATGAAGGTAAATCTTTTGTTGTTTTATCTGATCCATCAGAATGGAAACCAACAGACGAAACATTTGTTTGGATTAAAACAATTGATGTTTTAATTGAAGCAGAGTTAATACAAGTAATTTTTTGTATTCTTGAAATGAAAGGCCACTCAAAACCAAATCTATGGCTTAATTTTCCTGGAAATGGATTTGGTGGCAGTAATTTAAGTTTTGATCATACTTTTCCATTTACTGATGATATAATTGATCATTATGACTTCGAAAAATATATTGTGAAACCTTTCAATATTGAAGGTCAAAAATTCTAATGCCAAAACCAATAACAGAAACAAATGATGAAATTAAAAAAGCGATTTGTGATCGCTTTGATCTTATAAGATCTTCCCAGGAAGATCTTATATCTTCTTTATTGAAAGAAAATTCAATTCAGCCAGTTTTCGGTTTATCTTTAAACGATGGTTTTTTTACAACAAAATTACATGACCTAATTTTTCTTTCACTAGAACTTAGAATTATAGATTCAGCGGCAATAAAACCAAAAGGGCCACTAAAAAATAGAACCGCAATTTATATAGAATTAAAATTTCTTTCCAAAACAGATATTTCTTCCAGGTCTGCTTATGTGATTTATATTGATAGTCATAAAAACTCAGATGAAAAATATGTTTATGGTTTTAATTTCAATTCTTTCTCTTATTATGGAACATCACAAAAGATAAAACAACTCTTACAATTAATTGAAGAAAATTTTAAGAACATCGTTCAACCTTTTAGTTAAAGCTAAAGTGATGAATTCTGAATTAACAATTTCAAAAGCAAAAGACCTTTTAGCAAAAGAAATATATGAAAAATATCTAAAACAACGAATAAACACAATATATGAAAATCTTTCAGGCTTAAAACTAAATTTGGTTTTTAGCGATTCAAGCGTTGTTGTTTTAAGTCTTGAAAGTTGTACAGCACTTGTTTTTACCTCACAAGAAAAGACTGATTTTTGTGGAGAAATTTGTATTGAATACACTATACTACATAAAGTATTAACGACAACAGATATTAGAACTGCATGTTTAGTAACACAACTCGTAAAAGTTTCACAAGAAACAGAAATAAGGGGAGATAGTTCTGTAAACGTGAAAATATATCCCCCTTCCCTTTCACAAGAAGAATTTGATAGTTTTGTTAACTATGAAACATATCTTCAGATAGAAGATGGAGGATTTATTTATCCGCTGTCTTTAAAAGACATTGGTCTCGAAACTTTAAATAATTTGGTTGTTGATAGAAGACCAAATAAAAACATTTCTTCTCTTACAAAAGAAATACTAAATCAATTCGCTGTAGTAGAGATATTTTAGATGTTAACATTTGAACTTGAAGACTTTGAAGTTAAAGATTTTATCAATATTATTGATTCTTTAAAAACTTATAGTTTAATGGCTAAAATATTGAAAATTAAACAAAGTTTATTTGACATAAAGTGTGATATATTATATTTCAAGACTAAAAAAATTATTTGTCTCGAAGATCCAAAAGTTTATCTTTTAATTGATGAAAACAAAGAACTTAAAAAGAAAGAAATTGCATTTTTATGGACAGCGGAGTTTTTAACAACTAAAAGAGTAGTAACAGTTCCAATATTTTATTTGACTATAATCAGCAAAAAAAAAGAGCACTATGTTTCCATAGTGCCCATTACAGACTTTGTTTATATCGTTAACAATCAAACAAACAGACCTAAGATAATAGGTGAAAAATTTATTATCGAAGATAAGAATTACGAGGTTCTACTTCTACAAATTCAAAACATGCTTTCTCAAGAAGAAGAAAAGCATAGTCACCACTAATAGTTTTTACACAAAATTTAGTATATATTAACAACATATCTTCCACATCTTCAAGCTTTATGACTTCTTCAAAATGGTTGCAAAAAAGTGAGTCAATATCATTTTGAGAAGTACAGATATGAGATTCAAGCTTACTAGTTTTTGTAACTATTTTTAGCAATCCATTTTCCGCGATAAGTTTAACTTGTCCACGAGTCAACTGACTTATTCTCTTTTCATCGGAAATGATAGCAAAAGAAGAATCTGTAGGTTCTGTCAAATGCCATATCCCAGTTGAAGTAAGAATTTTATATTCTTTTATTCCTGCAACACTAAGAAAAGAATCTTCTGTATCATCCAACACAACAAAAGATTCATTAGAACCTAGTTCTTGTGTTTCCATGTTAGAAACCTCAGTTAAATCAAGAACTGAGGTTTTCGTCATAATAGCTTTAGACTTGGCGGATAGTTTTTTCAGGGTACTCATAGTGTGTGTCCTTTCGCTACACGCTCACCATGCGCACGCGCGCGGGTGTTGTCAAGGGCGGCGTTTTAAGGTTTCTTCCTTAAGAAAAAGATATAGTTTTTCTATTTCTTCAAAGTTTGAATCGTTCTTTATTCTATTTGCTCTTGTTGATATAATTGTAATATTTGATGGTATATATCCAAGCTTGTTATTAAAGCGATCTATTGAAGGACTATTGTCAGAGTTAAGTTTAGAACTATAAATTGGAATTCCTAACACTGGGCAATATCTTGGTATTGTTACGTCATTCTCTGTTAGAGAGAATTCAATCCCTTTCTTCTCTGCCCTGGCCTTTGCTGCCGCCAATAGACGTTTAATGAACGCCATTTCAGTTTCTTTAGTGTTTTCAAACAAAGATAATGTAGGGTTTACTTTTGTTTTTCTTTTTCGTGAAGAAATTGAAAGTTTAAAATTATCAGTCTCTTCAGAAATAATACTGTCACATTGACAGCGTTTTTTTTGACAAATTTCACATAGATCCATATCTTTAGTATTATACGTTTCAAGACAAGGACTTTGTTTAATGATACAATCTGTGTACTCGAATATGACTGAAAATAAAAAGCAGCTATTTTGCCAACTTACAAATAATAAGGAAAAAATATTTGAAGTGGATATGAATAGAGCATATAAAACAATTGATAAAAATGGCTTATATGGCTGCATAAGGGAAGATGGATTTTTTGAAATGGCTAATGAGCTATTTGAAATAATGCCAAATAAAGAGATAGTTGTTTTAGATATTTCAGCGGATAAGAAATATATTAGGATTCTTGATGATACGAGAATTTTTTGGGTTCATAAATATTGTTTAATCGAAGTTGATTAACGAGTATTTAACTTTAAATGTCTATAATAATCAATAAGCAAAAATATGAAATTCCAGATCTTAAAACGAAATCTTGGGAAGATAATATTTCTTGGGTAAAATATATCACCGATAAATCACCAAGAATTAAATCTATAAAAAATATTATTCTTCACACTCATGAAGGAATTGTCTCTCAATTATTACAGGGAATTGGGCCAGATTCAAAGATTGATGAAGCTTTAGCAAGATATCAAGTAAACACAGAAAGACAAGTAAGTTGGGATTATACTGTTGACCTTAATGGAGAAGTTGTTTGTCAAAATGATCCAGTTCAACATTATAGTTGGCAAGCAGGACAGTTTAATCCATCTTCTTTGGGTATTGAAATTATACAAGAAAATAAAAATGGCACTAGATATCTCTATGAAGAAGAGCTTAAAAAAACTGTTTTATTAGTTGATTTTTTAACCGCAGCATTAGGAATTCAAAGACAAATTGCTTGGAAAGC
>CAYQQL010000003.1:0-4816 GCA_964420095.1 uncultured Candidatus Saccharibacteria bacterium
AACGTCGCACATATTTTGATTATTTCCTTCCATTTTTATTTAAGAATTATTTTTTTAATAAAAGAATTATATCACAACTAACTCTTTGTTAAAGTTAGTACAACGTGAATTACTTTTTTGTTACGTCGACTTACAAAAATTAGAATGAAAGAGTACTTGACAGATATATCATAGTATGATATACTTGTTATTAGAAATACCGCGCAGGGTACCGCTCCGGACACCCTCGATCAACACATCCCCCAAGGCCATCATTTCTAAAGAAGTGATGGCTCTTTCCTTTTATACAAAACTATATATGTCCCGCGGACTGCCAAACTTGAAGAGATTTTATTGGAAACAAAAGCATAACAATATTTAGTGTCAGATTATCTCTCACCCACAATAGACATCCGACCTCCATTGCAACAATAAGAAAAACAGAAACCCAGAATTTTGAATACCTAGAGATAAAGAAACCAATACCAGCGAACACAACATCCGAAAGGGAGTTCAGCACACTGTCACCAACATAACCCAGAGAGATAGTTACAGAACGATACCTGTCTATTATTATCGGAGAGTTTTCCAAAAGTTCCCAACCTGCTTCCAACCCGAGCGCCATTACAAACCTGTATCTCATCGGGATCTTGCGAGCAAATAGCCAGAGCAAAGCATAGAAAAGCATTCCGTGAATTATGTGAGAAAAAGTATATGCATCTGCAACACGTTGTGAATTTTCTGCGCTCCACACACTACCCTCCCACAAACCAAACTTTCCATCAGGACCAAATAGCGACCGGCCAGTAAAATATTCAAAAGCTCCAGTCACAATAAAAATGACAGCAGTCCAAAAGATAACCCAACGATACTCTTTAACAAATGTGGAAATATTTTGCATGTGATAATTATATCACTTTTTGCCAGCCTAATTCTAATAAGACACCCCCAGTAATTTTAGCATCAACAATTTCTTCCCAAAATACTCTACATTAATACCTTATCTTTCTTAAAATATTGAACTAGAAAATAGATAATACTGATTATTGAATACAATCCGAAAGTGAACCAATTCATTAATTCTCTATCAAACTCAAGCATGCCTCCTGCATTTTCTGGCATAGCAAAAACCATTATCATTGAAACCACGAAAAATATACCTGTAAATTTTAACCAAAATTTGTGTTTTTGATCATTAAGAGAAAGAGCTAAAATACTGATTGGAATTAAGAATAAAAACCACAATCCTGGATATGCTAAATAATCTGCTAATAAGCCTGTACAAACCAACTTATCATGACAAGGTAAGGATAAAAGCATATCAACTATAAATAGCAAAATAACACATAAAATAAATTTCTTTTTCATATTATTTTAAATTATCTAATAATCGGTTCAATATATCAAGTAGAGCTTGTGCGTCTGTCTTTGATAATTTCTTTGGTTTTGGGTGCCTTACATCATGCTTTGATATTGTTTTTTGTAATTCAAACTTAAATTTATTAATTGCATTTATGCCTTTTTTTGTTTTTTCTTTCTGTAGTGATTTTATTATTTTGTCTATTTTTTTATCAAATGATTCTTTCTTATCTCTAGATATATCAAGTGAACCAACTGTTACTTTCATAATCTGAAGATAAGAAATAGGATCAAAAGTACTTGATGGTTTTATTGTGAAATCTATAACTCCATCACCTGTTACATCAAGCTTTAATTGTGGAAGTCCATCTTGACCCAAAACAACTTCTCCTTGTGATTGAGTAGTCACAGGAATGTCAATAAATGTTGATGTTGTCGCTGTACCATCTGGATATACTGTTTGGAAATCAAAAACAAACGAACCTGTACCTGTACCTTGTAGTTTTATTTTTTGCAATCCATCACTGGTTAGATTTATATACTTACCCTCACCGAACTCTAGATATGATGAGTTTGGAATATTTTCTTCTACATAACAAAAATCTGATGTAGTTGGACAAATTTTACCTGTATGGTTACCTAAACTATCATATGCATCAAGTGTAACTGGAGAGTGAATTGAAAGCCTAAATCTATTTTTTGTATCAATTGGAACAATATTATTAAAAACAAGGTCATAAATAACCGGCTCATCTTTAATAATAGATAAAATAAATTTATTTAACTGATCAACTTCTAATATATCTTTATGATCTCTATTTCTCCTTAAACTTTTCAACTCATCATTATGTTCCTTAATATTTACCCAGTACTTCTCACTACCACCCAAAAAACTCATGTACTGTGCACTTGGCACAACCACAGTTTTATCACCATCAACTGTAAACCTAGGTCGCTGGTCCAAAATCGTAGCACAAGCTTGAGACCCAGGATTTCCGTTACATGTATATTTGGGATAATACTCAAAACTAGCAATTGTATCCAAGCCCCAACCTGCTATCTCTATAACTCTCGTGGTTTTTGGAGGAATCCATGAATCAATACTGTTGTGCAAATCTTCGGCTTGATCAAATAAATTTTGTGAAATTTTTATTGGTAAATCTGTTTGATCTATCAAAGGACTAGTCCGACCTTCATTTCCTAAAAGAAAATCTTTGTATTCTGTATACGAGCTAATAGCTGATCCATAAGATTTGAACATATTGAATGTTGGTCCAGATTGAATACTATCTACAAAAGTCACAGGTGATGCAGACACATGATTTATGTACTCTTTACTTGGAAGTAAGCCGTAAGCACTAGGCATATTTCTACCCAACTCCCGAGCGTGAACCTCATCCATAAGCCAACCATAAAGGAGACCTGAATCGTATCCATGAAGAAGTGCTGGCACAGCCTTAGCCGTTCCTATTTCTGGTACTGCAACTAGTATTAGAACATCAACCTTATCAATAAGATTATTTTTACCAGAATCTTTATCGTCCTGTAGTTTTTTCAATAATGCTTTGGCTATTAGTCCCCCATTTGAATGAGCAATAATAGTAACTTTTCCGTTCTTTGATGTGTCGGCTAGAACTCCTAGTAAAGCATCGAGATTAATCATTTCTGCGCCATATGAAGTTCCATTATTTAAAATATCCTGAACGCTTTTCCTCCAATCATATGCATAGTATTCCCAACGATTAATTTTACTGTCAGAAACCAGACTATCCATCATTTCTGAAAAACTTTTGTAAATATTTTGTCCTGCAAAACCACTAGGCACGGGAACATTGGTTTCCTTTATAATATCTCTTGTATATATATTTGGATCTATACTTATCCCATTTTGATTCATATACAGACCCTCAATATCTGTATTATTACTCGGCTCCCAAAGCTGAACTTCTCCATTTCCAACCGGAGATGGACGATACAACCTACTTGCTTCCAAACCTGGAATAAATAAAACATTTGATAATTTTCCAGCTTGATCAACATAACCATTACCTGTAAATGTAACCGTGACATCAATTGCATTCTTTTGATTAAAAGCGAACACTTTATTATCACCAAAAATATTTCGAACTAGGACTGGTGGATCAACTGATTCAACAACAAGCTGGCAGTGAAAAGTTTTTCCTTTTAGTAACGGGTCTAATGGAATACCTTGTGCATTCTGATCATAACCACTTGGGCATTCACCTTGAAAACAGGGTGAATGTATTTTTATGTCCCAATTATCTACACTGTCTTGATCATCATTTATTTCTCCATTAGCTGACAAAGATAGGTCTTCCATACCTTGTGAAAAACCGATTTCAGTAGATTCTGTTCCACCAGTCTGAGTGTTTGGTTCTAATGAAATATATGGGCATAGGTCATAAACTTGATCTATACAATTTCCATCGACATCATAGTTTGTACAAAAATGTAAACGATTTATTTTATATAAAGCTCCACCATTACCAGTTCCAAAAAGCGGTGAATATGAGGGATCAATAGAAATACTTAATGGGGTTGTAGTACTTTGTAAAACATCAATAGTAAAACTAACTGGAGTATTATTTACAATAAACTTAGAAAAGAATGCAAAAGAAAATGGAGAAACTGCTAAAAATAATAGTAATGCAAAAACAAAATATATTTTTATTTTCATTTAATAGAATTAAAAAATAAACTCTATCTTAAAACACCCTAATTATCCCGCACTCTACATTTTGTGTCCAACTTCACAATCATCCAAACTCTCAGATTTGAGACAAGTTCGCGAAGCGAGTGAGTATTGCGACCAAGCTGTATAAGTATACTGCGCGTGGAGCAAACGGAGCGAGCGACAAGGAAATTGGCCAAATGTGAGGGTTTGTAAAAAACGAAAGCCCCGGGTGGTGTACACCACTCCGGGACTCGGACTTCGGAACTTCAGGAACTAGACGTGAGGACCCCAGCCATTGGGGTGACTCCCATCTTCAGGAGCTTCTTCCTCTTGTGCAGGCGGGTCAGTCGACTTGTCGGCGTCGGTCTCCGCGACCTTGATGTCCTCGAGGTCTTCTGGCGACACCAAGAACGTGCTGGGTATGCCAGGAGGTAACCCAGTGACCCCCTTCTTGAATCCAGTGACTTCCACCTCGATCATCTCGTAGTACCTGAACCGAAAGACCTGAGGAATCGGATTCTTGATCTCGACCACTTTGACCTTTGCCACACCCAAATTTATGTAGTGCATGGAATGGCCGTTCCTCAAGGCGTACTCCTTACCCAACTGAATTGCCGGGTAGTTTTCGCCATGAAAGTCGACAACCTTGATGTCCATCAGGGTTGGAGGAACAGTACTGGCGGTATCTTCCACCACAACCATAACCTGCAATATCACTCTTGTCACAGTGCCTCCTCGCGGACTAGTCCACGTAAAATTCCGCTCTGGAACAAATAGTAAATA
>CAYQQL010000003.1:4826-9197 GCA_964420095.1 uncultured Candidatus Saccharibacteria bacterium
TTAGCCTACTGTCAAACAGGCGCTACTTTATTAGATTAACCAAAACAGGGTAAACTCTGTCTGCAATTTTCTGATAACCCAAGTCGTTTGGATGCACAGCGTCGGACATGTACTGCATATTTGTGATAAGTCCAGACAACACATCGGAAACATATGCTGTGTGGTACTTTGAACTTATTTTTTCGAACTCTGTATCAAACTTGTCGCTCAGAACCCCACCACGAACACCCAAAAGCAGAACGACAGAACCTTTGCTTTGGATTTTCTGTATTATCTCCCCCAAATTTTTAAATGTTTTTTCTATTGGAACTTTTTGTAAATAGTCGTTTCCGCCCAAAAGAAGTATCACTACTTTTGGGTTATATTTTTCAAGTTCGTTTATTCTATCCAATGCGTTTTGTGTTGTGTTGCCTGGAACACCAAGGTTTACTATCCTCTCGTCTATTTTGTCTGACAAAAGATAAACAAAGTTTTTGTCCGCACTCGATGCTCCCTGACCGAAAATTAGACTGTCACCAAAAGCCACAATATCTTTGCCCGAAGACGGATAGTTTTTTATACTTTCTGCTCTAAAGAATTTTGTATATACAAAAAATATAGCTAAAAGAGAAATGATAAAAAATATTGTGTACCTGACTTTTGGGTTCGAAATATCCATAGCTTAATTTTACATCAAAAAAACTATAACTCGAAACTACATTCTGTGTGTTCAAAGTCCTTTAGGAACTTTTCACAGAAATTATTCTTGTCTTCACCTTTCAAAAAGTCTGGTGCAAAAACTTTTATTTTGTATGGAAACAAATTGAATTTAATTTTTTCATCGTCGAACTCCGCTCCGACTCCCAGTCCAGCATTTTCATTCTCCCCCGTCTGGTCGAATACAAAGTTACCTAATGAATAGAAAATAGCTTTGCCTTTGTACACCCTAACAGGCTCTATAACGTGCGGGTGATGTCCAAAAATAACATCTACACCGCTATCTACGAGGCCATGTGCGACAAAAGTCTGCTCACTAGTTTCCAAAAGTGAATATTCTGTACCCCAATGAATGTTCACCACAACGTAGTCATTTTCACCCTTTAACCTCCTAACTAATTCATAGTATTTTTCTATAGAAACAGATGAAACTGTTCTATCTATTCCTACAAATGCAATTTTCTTTCCTTTAATTTCTTTTACAACATAACTCTTTTCTACATCTGTGTCACCCATGTAGTCTATCCCCGCTGTTTGCAAAAATACCTTTGTACTTTCAAATCCCTTACTGTAACAGTCATACGAATGGTTATTCGCGATATTCACCATATTTATCCCAATGCTTTTCAGTCTGTCTGTTGTGTCCGGAGCAAATTGAAAGTTATAGGCTTTTTGCTGACAAAGTTTTCTATCCATAACCACAATAGGACCCTCGAGGTTTGCGATAACCACGTCGTATTTTTTTATCAAATCCAAATCTTTTTTAATATATTCAAACGGATCACGTCCTCTGTTTTCAATAATATTTCTCACACCACGGTCAAACATCACATCTCCAAAGTTTAAAACTGAAAGAGTTTCTTTTTTGAATATTTTAATTTCTGGAACAATAACAATATGTTTTGGCTTATTAAAAAATATAAAAGAAGACAATATTAAAATAATAACCCCTAAGTATAGTAATATTTTTTTCATCTATATCTTCCTAGAGTCATATGCCCAATGTAGTAGAGCCTGCCTTTGTCGTCTGCGACAAGTAAGGTCACCCGGTCTGCAGTTTGCCACTATCTGCCCCACGTGGCGTCGCATCTTTTTCCAACGACCTATTTGCAGTTCATCCTCTTTTGGAATCCTACGACCCATATAGTAACGACAATACCACTGGAACCAACCGCGTGGGTCTTCATCATGTATCCAACCTTTTTCCCTCCACACAGAAAGTGGCTGACTAGCATTTATACCAAAAAGGTTTATCTTTGCGTCGCGTTTATCCTTTGCGAATTTTGCTTTTGTAAACCAGTCCTTTGGGAACTCATTTGTGCAGTCTCGCATGTAGACTCCTCCAAACACTCCGAGCGCCAACATCTGTTTTGGAGTAAGTGCGGGCTTGAATTCTGGATCAAACTTTTTGCCAATAGGTGCGACAAGTTCATACTTGTACTTTTTCTGCATCTTGTCGTTTACCAAAACAAAATTTTTCATTTTACTTATTTAGATATGTAACTGTTATCTGCAAAACTGTAGCAAATGAAACCCACAGAGTGTAAGGAATATTTATGTATGTAACCCATGGAAAGTATGGGTGTATCGCCCACAATGCCCAAACCAAAGTACCCAGGACAAGTAAAATATCAACAGAAGCCAGCAAGTTATTTTTTAAACCAAACTGAATAGGAGAAAAAGCAAAGTTGAAAACTAGATTAAGAATAAATGGCAGAACCACAATAAACGGAATCTTTTTTGTGTAGTACATATAACCCACATATCCATACGAAATAAATATTATGGTGTATAGAAATGTCCAAACTGGACCAAAGAGGTAGCTTGGTGGCGCCCAACTTGGTTTTACTAAAGTACTGTACCAGTTATATGTATTATTCATATTTTTTAAAATTAATGTTAATTAAATTATATCACCTATTTAGAAATAGTCTGGCAATACGTATTTTTAGGTAACTTGGTTTTTTCTTTCTTTTTAATAGCAAGTTGTAAACAGACGAAAGTGTGTCGGTTTCCAGTTCACCAAAAGCATCTATTATTTCTTCCAGCTCGCTCCTCTTTAATTCCCTTTTTAAATAATCAACATCTGGACAGTTGTTTTCTTTCATCAAGTCTTCGACATGAGAAACCACAGTCTCCTGTTTTATCCCACGTTTGTCGGCTATCATCGCAAGCGACATTTGGTCCTCCAACATTTCCCTAGTTATCTCGTGAGTAGATTTTTTCAGTTCCTTTTCTTTTTTCTTTATCTTAACTTTTTCTTCTGGTTCTATACTTTCGATAAACTTTTTCTGCTTTTCTTCTATTTCCTTTCTGTCCATCGATTTTAATTTATCTACTGCCTCGTCTGACTTTTCTTGAAACTTTTCGTCCATTTCTAGAACTTCCATATCTATTTCAAGTGACATATCGTTAAAGCCCAACAACTTCATGCCGTCCAATGAACGCACTCGTGACAAAGCTACGTAACCCATGCCTTTTACGAAAGATTTTGAAAGATCTACTTCCATAGCGTCGAGAGACATTCCCTGACTTTTGTGAACAGTGATAGCCCACGCAAGACGCAAAGGTAGTTGTTCTATTTCCGCTTTTACTTTTCCTTCTTCCTCTATTTTCCATGACTGAGGACTAACAGAAAAGGTCATGCCGCTGTTTGTCTCCACCACTGGTTCTCCAAATGGACCGAAATCTTTTACAATTCCCAATGTTCCGTTTACGAAACCTCCTTCTGGTTGGTTTTTGGTAAACATAACACGCGCACCTTTTTTTAAAACCAAAACTTCTGGTGACAAACAACTTTTTTTCAGAGACTCCACGAGTGATGGAGCACCCTTGGATGTCATTTTATAAACTTTCTCACCTGCTTGTATTAAACCCAAATGTTTTTTGTTTATCTCGTCTACATCTATGTTGTGTGTGTATAGCCGAGTAATAACAGTACCCGTGTCTGGATCAGCATTGAGTCTGCTTTTCAAAAGATCTACAGTCTTTTGTGTAACTTTGTTTTGTCTTATCTGATTTAAGATGCTTAGATACTGGTTATCTTTTTGTCTGTGCTGTTCTGACAAATAACAAATTGTAAACTTTGAATTCAAAAAGCTTTCTGCTTTGAAAGCAAATTCTGATTCAGTCGGTTCAATAATCTCATAGCCATCAAAACGTTTTCGAGAAACTGGTGGTAATTGAAAAAAATCTCCACAAAGAATAATCTGCATTCCTCCGAAAGGCGCTTCAGATCTTTTCATCTGGCGACATATCCATTCGATAAGGTCGAGACGAAAATGGTGGAGCATAGAAACCTCGTCGATTATCAAAACTTTTGTTTTCTCAAATCTTTTATACAAATATTGTCGTTCCATGAGACTTTCTATATCGTAGTCAGTCAAAGTATCTTTGATTCCCAGTCCTGACCAAGAGTGAATAGTCTGTCCACCAATGTGTGTGGCCGCGATACCGGTAGATGCAGTGACAGCAACATCTACAGCATGTGACTTTAGATATTTTACGTACGCGTTTATTACATGAGTCTTTCCACTACCAGCAGGACCGGTAAGAAAAACATTCTTTCCCATTTTTAAAATATCCAAAGCTTCAGCTTGAGTCATAACAAACATTGTACCAGCAATACAAAAAGGTGGAAAAGTATTTGACAGTAAAAAAATAAAATGTAAACAT
>CAYQQL010000003.1:9297-19767 GCA_964420095.1 uncultured Candidatus Saccharibacteria bacterium
TTTATATTCAAAAACTTCTGGTCGAGTATATGAGTCGTGACTAGAAACACGAGACTCTTCTAGAGAATTAAAGTTTCCTAAAACACCTTCAACCTGTCGTGAGATACAGTCGATAAGAACCATTGCTGGCAACTCGCCACCTGTTAAAACATAATTCCCAACAGAAATATCTTCCATTTTGAAAACTTTTTTTACTCGAGCATCTATGCCTTCATATCTACCACAAACAAAAATAATGTCTGTATATTTTTTTGCAGTTTTCTTTGCATAGTCTGTAGTGAATTCTGTACCACCTGGAGAAAAGAAAATTATCTTTGTTTTAGTTTTCTTATTTTTATTTATCTTTGTTAACGCCTTCTCTATCGCTTTTATAGTTGGAAGAGCTTGAATGACCATACCTGGACCACCAGCATATGGTTTCTGATCAACTCTTTTCCATTTGTCATCAGAATAATCACGAGGATTATAGAAACTAACTTTTATTTTCTTGTCTTCTATCGCACGAGAAATAATCGACTCGTTTAGGTATGAGTCGAAAGCTCCTGGAAATAATGTTATTACGTGAAAACGCATTTACTACTTATACCATAAAAATCATATTTTGTATACTGTAAAGGGAGGCTCGGTAGCCTCCCTTTTACGGGGTTGAACAGTTCAAGTAGAAATCAGCCGACGTGGGTAGACCTTCTCGTAAATCTGGTCTACCATCTTCCGATACCTTGGCCGAGTACTACAGTAGAGTAGTGCCTCGTCCAGAGCAGACTCACCTTCTTTCTTGATCACCCCCGAATCGAGGATCTCACTCCTCACGGCCTCATTGGCGAGACGTGGACGTGAGAAGTCCTGCTTGGTTCCATAAAGAGCTTTGATGGACTCTTCGAGCTCCATCTCGGCCCTATTGCAGATATCGATCTGGTCCTGCAACAGCCCACGGTTCCAGCCGATGAAACTCTTCACACTCTCCTCGACCTGCTCCAGTGATGGAGCAAAGATCATGAGCAAAGTGACCAGCAAAGATGCCAGTACCGCATGCATCTTTACAGTCCTGGCCGAGATAACAATTACGCGAGGCTCCTCATTCATCAGTCACCCCCCTAAAACAAATCTATATAAAGTCTGACAGTTTTATACAAAAGATGCAACAAAAAACCGCTCGTGAGCGGTTTTTTGTTTTTTATTTAAATTATAGATTCAAATCACTCATTGCTTCGTCTAGAGACTTTGTCGCTGAACCAGCTTTCATATCTCTTCCCCCATCTGCTGGTTCGTTGATCTTTAGATTAACTCTAGAGTTATTTTTCATTCCAACAACTCGGAGCAATGTTCTGATAGCCTTTGCTGTGTTACCTTCTCGGCCGATAATCTTTCCCATATCGTCCTTGTTAACATCCAAAGTCATAAGTACCCCCATCTCATCCACTGTTCGAACTATCTTTACGTCTTCTGGCTTTTCAACCAAAGCTTTGACCACAAAATCTAGAAATTTTACGTCGTGTTCCATGAATTTCAGTTAATATTATAAACGCACCTTTACAGTACTAATTTTAATAGGTTAAATGCAAGTAGTCAAACAACTTATGCTGTTGCTTCTGGAGTAACTTCTGCTGGAGCTTCTGCGGGAGCCTCAACTGGTGCAGATTCTACAACTGGAGCAGATGCAGGAGCTGGCTTAGCTTCTACTGGAACATCTTTAACTATTGCCTTTTTCAAAGGAAGAACGTTTATTTTCTTTCCTTCAATTATTTTCTTTGAAATAAGTAGGTTGTGAACTGTACCTGAAAGCTGTGCACCCTTTCCGATCCAAGCTTTTATCTTGTCAGCTTTGAATTCTGACTTCTCACCTCTTCGAGCATCATAGCTACCAAGAGATTCTAGATATCTACCACTTTTTGTTGAGTTCTTTGAGTCAGTCAAAACAAGCCTGTATGCTGGCTCGTGAGTTCTTCCTACTCTCTGTAATCGTATTTTTAACATAGGCAATATACTAACAGAAGAGGGTCAAATGGTCAAACTTATTGTTTTCTGCTAGCATAGAGACTAATTATGGAAAAAGCACCCCTAATAGGACCTATCAGTATTAACTCAAAAGGAGTTGGGTTTTTTGACCCAAACCCAGAAGTCAAAGATAGAACAAATAGTATCGAAATCCAGCCAACAAATGTTAACCGTGCTTTTCATGGGGACATTGTTGAAGTCGAACTACTCGGACAAAAAATAAAAAATCGAGAACAAGGTAAAGTTGTAAAGATTGTACAGAGAATGAAAGAAGAGTTTGTTGGTGTAATAGAAACAAACGAAGGTAAAACATATGTAGTACCAGACGACAAAAGAATGTATGTGGATATTTTCCTAGATGGTGTAGAAAACATTCCAGCCGATACAAAAGTTCTAGTAAAAATAGCTGACTGGGATACTCTGCGTGGAGAGATAATAAAAGTCATCGGTAAAAAAGGTGAAAACAATGTAGAGATGGAATCCATTGTTTTGGAAAAAGGATTCCGAGTTGAATTCCCTCCCGCAGAAATAGCGGAAGCAGAAGAAGTGTTGTCTAACTACAAGAAAACACTAGCAGACGAAATAAAAAATCGTCGTGATATGCGCGACACTATAACAATGACTATTGACCCGCTAGAGGCAAAGGACTTTGACGATGCAATATCTTTCAAAGACCTCGGTGACGGTACATATGAAATAGGTGTTCACATCGCAGATGTATCTCACTTTGTAACTCCTGGATCTGAACTAGATAGAGAATCAGAAAAAAGAGGAGTTTCTGTTTATCTTGTTGACAGAACCATTCCAATGCTTCCTGAAGTTCTTTCTAACGACCTTTGTTCCCTAAATCCGAACGAAGACAAACTTACTTTCTCAGCTATTTTCAAAATCGATAACAATGCAAATGTGTTAGACGAATGGTTTGGACGAACAGTAATACACAGTAATAGACGATTTACATACGAGGATGCACAGGAAGTAATGGATGGTAAACAAGATGGACCTTATCAAAATGAATTACGAAAACTACGCGAGATAGCAAGAATATTTGAGAAAAATAAAGTCAGCAACGGTGCGATGGTTTTTGAAACAGACGAAGTAAAGTTTGTATTGGACAAAAATGGTAAACCTCTTTCTGTTTACAGAAAGCACAGACTAGATGCTCACAAACTAGTTGAGGAATATATGCTCCTTGCAAACCGTGCTGTAGCAAAGTTTATATTTATGTCACAAAACCAAGACATAAAGAAAAAGGGTTGGCAGTCTGTTTATAGAATCCATGCAAAACCAGATAAAGACAGGATCAAAGACCTAGCTGTTTTCCTAAAGGCTCTTGGTTTTGACTTACATAACGACGAAGGTGATGTGACTTCAAAGGACTTGAACAAACTTCTTGCAGACGCAAAAGGCACACCGAACGAGGAACTCATAAACACAGCTACAGTTCGAAGTATGCAGAAAGCAGTTTACTCTACAAAAAATATTGGGCACTTTAGTCTTGCTTTCGCATACTACACACACTTTACTTCACCTATACGACGATACCCAGATGTTATGGTTCACAGATTCCTTGAACGAGAACTAAAAGGCGGAAAAATAGAACTAGATGAATATCAGAAATTTGAAAGTCTATGTATCGCCTCAAGTGAACTTGAAAAGAGAGCAAGTGACGCAGAACGAGCAAGTATAAAATATAAACAAGTAGAATATATGATGGAAAGAATAGGTCAGACTTTCGATGGAACTATAACTGGTGTTTCTGAGTTCGGAATATTTATCGAAGATAAAGAAACAAAATGTGAAGGTATGGTAAAAATCCGCGATATTGGTGACGACTTCTACTCTCTTGATGAAAAAAACTACACACTAAAGGGTGAAAAAACTGGAAAAAAGTTTATGCTAGGTGACTCTGTAAAATTCAAAGTTGTTTCTGCAGACCTAGATCGCCGAGTTTTGGATTATGCTCTGCAATAACACAAAGGGCTCAGAGATCATGTCTCCGAGCCCTCAATCCGTGAACTGAAAAAATGCGTCTAGCCTACCGCCTCCGTTGTGGGAGGTGTGGCTTCATGCTGAGAATCTCCTCCATTCTCTCGACAGATACCCGATACTGATTGGCCACCTTCGTACGAAGGGAGTGGTTCTGGTCGAGCGCCTTGCGCACATCCTGGACCTGTTTCTCTGACACTGGGCGCCGATTTTCAAGGCACCCGAGTAAACCGATTACATGCATTACTGTCATTTTTTCACCAAAACATAATCTAACACAATATTTTAAAAAGTCAAATTTATTTAGCCACTGCGAGGGCTTCTTCGAACGCAACGCTTAGTAGTTTCGATCCCCCGCCCATTCCCATAGTTACTCCGTACAATAATCCTGCGCGAGACATTGTCTCTCTATTGTGAGTTATCACAATTAGCTGAGAATACTTTGAAAGGTTTTCTATCATATCTGCATATTTTTTTGAGTTGGCTTCATCGAGTGCGGCATCTGTTTCATCAAGAATAATAAACGGTGGAGGGTTAACCTGTGATATCGCAAACAAAAGTGCAATAGATGTTAGAGCTCTTTCTCCACCAGAAAGCATCATGAGACCTTTTACTTTTTTCTTTGGTAAATTTACCTCGATGTCTATGCCGTCCTCGGTTTCAATTTCTTCTGCCACAACTTCCCCACCATCCTCCTCCATATCTAGGTCTGTATCTTTCTTCTTCTTTTTCGGAGGTAGAGATACAGATAGGTGAGCTTCGCCACCACCGAACATAAGTGCAAAATATTCTTTGAACTGATGATTAATTTTATCTAATCCTGTTTTAAACTCTGTAGAAAGTCTCACATCCAGATCCTTTATGAGTTCAGTGAGTGAGTTTGCAGAGTTTTCCAAATCCAAAAGCTCTTTAGCCAGGAACTCGTCACGTTCTGTCGCGTCTGTGTATTCCTTTAATGTCTCTGCGCCACCAGCACCACCAGAATCCTCGAGTCGGATTTTAATTTTCTCAATTCTTCTTCGTCTGTCCTCCTGTTCATGTCGTGGTTCACTAAAGTCGTACTCTAGATTTTGAAACTGAAGAATATGTGCGCCCAAAAGCATACCGAGTTCTGTTAACTCTCTTTTAAAATCTTCTTTTACAACTCTCAAAGTTTCTTCGTCCGCATGTAAACTGTGTATCTGTGAACGTACTTCCTGTGATTCTGCCATTATTCTAAACACGGCTTTCTCTGCATCCCTATTAGAATCTTTTTCCTTTTCTATTTCTGTTTTTAGTTTGTTGTATGATTCCGATAAATCCCCTTCACGCTTTTTTATTTCATCTAGTTTTCCCTCTAGCTCCTTTTTAGATTTTTGCAAAGCATCTATATCCCTCTGTACATCCTCGATCAAAGTCATTTCGACTTTGTCTTTGTTGTAGTCGATAAAATCCGAAACAAGATTGTAGACCTCGTCGAGCGCAGACAAAAGCACATCTACATCTTTTGTAGTTTTCGCTTTCTGGACTCTATCCTCTATTTTTTTTGAAAGTTCTTCTACAGAAACCAGAGTCACAGTTTTGTGTTCCATAGAGTTTGCCACTTCCTGCTGTTTTTTAACCATTCGCACTAGAGAGTTAAGCTCTCCATCTATTCGGCCAAAGTCTCTAAATAGTCCGTCTTTTTCATCCCGTGCTTTATGTAGATCATTTTCTAATCGAATAAGTTCCTCTGACAAACCATCTTTGTCTTTTGCATTTTCCAAAATAGACTTTGCTTCAGCAAGCTCTTTGTCCAACTCTTTCTCTTTGTGAAGCAATGGCTCCTTTAAAGTTTTTATTTTTTCTTCAGTCCGCTTTATATATTCATCTTCACGTTTACAATACTCCAGAGCTTCTTTCTGAAGCTCATCTTTCATTTGTATTGCTTTCTCGACTTTTTCCACCTGCTTTTTGAGAAACTTTAGGTGGGGCATTATTTCTCGACGAAGAGACTCTACTTTTTCTATATTTTCTCGAGTTTTTTCCAATTTTCTTTCACTCTCCTGTTTTTTGTATTGATATAGTTTAAGACCCAGTGCATCCTCTATCATTGTCTTTCGCTCTTTTATACTAGCGTTCAAAATTCTATCAGCCTCGCCCTGAGAAATAATATGATGTCCTGATGCTCCGATATGTGCAGAAGACAAAAGTTCCACAACATCCCTGAGACGAACCTGAGACCCATTTATCATGTACTCATTCACAGAGTCACGGTGTACAACACGTTCGATAGTAACTAACTCATAGTCGAGAGGTAGAAACTTTGAACTGTTATCAAAAGTCACTTTCACACTTGCCCTGTTTCCACGAGGCAAGTCGCCTGCGCCGTTAAAAATAAGATCCTCACCCTTTTTTCCACGAAGACTTTTTATCGACTGTTCACCTAACACAAAACGAAAAGCCTCTGCAATGTTGGACTTTCCAGAACCGTTTGGACCTACGATGGCAGAAACTCGAGACGTAAAGTTGAGCTCTGCTTTTTTTGCAAAAGATTTAAACCCTGTTAGTTCTATAGACTTGAGGTACATAAATTTTATTTATTATAACAAACTTTTTCCATAACAGAAAAAATTTTTATTTAAAAAAACCCGAGCCCCACACATATCGGCAATGAAACATGCCGATATGTGTGACAGACTCGAGCGCAACGACTCTACTGGAAAGTCGTCAGAAAGAACGAGGTTCTACCGTTGATCGTCAGCACCACCTGCTGACTCCCCGCGGAAACCGTTGGCGGAATGTAGAACAGGAGATTCCATCGGTGACTGGTAGCGTTCTCCTCCCAGTTCATGAGCGGGAGAGAGACCCCGTTGACCGTGGCTGTCACGACTGGTGGCTGACCATACCCCTGCGAGACATCCTTGCCGAACCCTCCACCACGGATGATGACGTGTGTCCCCCTCACGATTGCCGTGCTGGGCGACGCGCATCGGCCGATGGACTTCTCACTCCCCGTATAGGGGAGCCCCAAAATCCCGTCGTACATGCGAGGGTTGAGAGTACCAGAGACACTGCAGGCGTAGATCGACGGGTCGTTCTTCCCCGCCATGAACTGGTAACTCTGAGTGATGTTACCGTTCGAGACGACAACTCTCACCTGAGTGGCCATTCCCGTGACCCAAGTCTTGGCCATGTAGAATGTGACCGAGTTGCTGGGTGACGTATACGCCACCGTCTGTTGAGACACCCACGGACCAGCGCCTTGTCTGACTTGCACGGTCGGTGTCCCCCTGTAGTTCGCGAGCGGGACGATCGCGCGGTACAATCCACCGGGCGTCGGTGACTGCGAACCCATCTTCATCTCCGGTTCGGTAGTCACAACGATTGCGTACCCATTCTGAGCCGAAGCGACACGCGCCACCCCAGCCACAATGAGAAACGCCAACAAAATCAATTGCGTCGTTTTCTTCACAAAAACCTCCATATTTCCTACCAAAATTGATAGGAGTTGCTTTTAAGCAACTCAACTTTATTATCACTTTAATTAACTTCTGTCAAATTGTTTGTAATATCTCAATAGCTTTGAATCACCTAAACCTATAATTGGAAGAATTGTAAGAAAAATATGAAGAAAATCATGGGAACTAGAGATAACTATATCGTTTTCTTCTTTCTAAAAAATAGTTCTCCAATAATTAATACTGAAATAATAATTAGGAATATAGAAATAATTATAGGAAATGGCTCATCAACAATTGGAGCTCTTGCTTTCAGTTTATTATTCAAAAAACCTATCACTATTGCCATCCACCAACCCAATTGCGACACAACTGTCGCTAAAGTAATTCTAAATTTAAATAGATTCGGCACCTCCATATCATCTGTGATACCAACCATACTTTTTTTGATAATATGTAGAAAAATACCATTAAGTCCTAGCAAAATAACTGCAAATATTTTTACTGTCGCCAAACCACTTATATTACCTTTCATAAGAATAAGGGGAATTCCGGTCAAAACAAGCCCTAACCAACCAGTCCAAATAAGTACTTGAGTTGTGTTTGCTACCTGATTTACAAAGGATAATTTTACTTTTTTTAGTAACCACAATAAACCAAAAAAATCTATCACTAAAACGGAACCAAAACCAACAATAAGTGACACAAGGTGTACAAAAAGAAAAATGTGGTTAAGTTCAATATTATTCATATAGGTATTTTAAAATTATAATTTCTTTTTCTGATTTTACAATTATACACATATGCCACATTAAGGAAAATGAGGGATATAATAACAAATACAAATTTTTATATAACAGAAAAAGCGCACTTCGGATGAGAGCCGTTGTGGCTTAATCCGTAGTGCACTGAGTAACTCTAGGAGATCAGCACCGCATAACGGCGCGTCATGATGCGCCAAGCATCGAGTGCAGCATTGATGACATCGAGTGCCCTCTTCGGCTCACCATCATGATGGTACTTCCGAGCAAGCTCGGTCATGCTGACCATGATGGGAGGGTAAGCGTACCTCTTGAATTCTTGTGCCTGAACGATTGTCTGTTCGAGTTTACAGTAGCCTTCGCGCAAGGCATTGTTGTAACGAGTATCAATAAGCACGCACACCTCCATAGGTTTCAATTAATTGAACCTGAACATCCACAAATACTCTACAATATAAAAAAGTTAATGTCTAACTAGTTTCCCCAACCTTTCTTTGTCAGAGCATCTCGAGCAGCTATCTGTTCAGCATCCTGTTTTGATTTTCCCTCACCTGTTGCAATAAGTTCCTTTCCAATATAAACACCAACTGTAAATTTTTTCTCGTGATCTGGGCCAGTTTCTTTTACTGTTTTGTATGATGGAGTAACACTTTCAAATTCTTGAGCTTTTTCTTGGAACAAACTCTTACTGTCTATAAATGCGCCGTCTGAAATTATTTTATGTATAAGTGGAGTGAAATTATTTTCTATAAAAACTTTTGCGGAGTCGTAACCTTGGTCAAGATAAATAGCACCTATCAAAGCTTCTAGTGCGTTTGCAAGTATGTACTGTCTTGCTCGGCCAGTATCTTTGCTTTCACCTTTTGAAAGTAGTAAATAGTCGTTGATTGAAAGAGAAGTAGCAATATTTGCACATGTGTCTGCATTAACCAAAGCTGAACGATACGCAGTTAGCTCGCCTTCTGCCTTTTTGTCATATTCTTTGTATAAAAAGTCTGTGATAACAAGTTCAAGCACAGCATCGCCCAAAAATTCTAGTCGTTCGTTGTGAGAAAGACCAGAAGCTTTGTTCTCGTTGATATATGAACGATGCACAAAAGCCTGAGTTAGTAACCCAGCATCTTTGAAATTGATGCCTATTTTCTCTTGAAATGCCTTTAAATCAGGATTCATATGTTTTGTACATTAACACAAAAACGATAATATGTCACTTTATTGGATTTCTTTCTCCTTAAAACTTTTTCATCGCCGGAATAATTTTCTGGTGAAAATTTTCCTCGCACTTGCGTCTTCACGCGCTCCGTGATGAGCTGAAAAAATTATAAGTCAACGAAATCCTTGCTACTTTTTCAACAAAATATTTATTGCCTTTGTAACCAAAGGAAGAATATCGTTATAGAAATTTAAATCAATTATATCTGCCAGCTTGAACCAACGTGCATCATCCAGACCACCCTTTTTTTCTGGAACAATATCTGTAAATGCTGACTCTGCTAGATAGTAAACAACATGCTTTTTTGTCTTTCCCTTTTCTGGGTGGTACGCGATGTATTCATTTTCACCAAGTTTTTCTTTGATTGTTACATCGAGCCCCATCTCATCTTTTATTCCCTGAATAGTTCCTTCTTCAATATCCATCTCTGGAGGAATTTTACCTTTTGAAAGCGTCCACTTTCCGAAAACGTCGTGAACAAGGGCAAGATAGATATCTTCACCATCTTTTGCATACACAACCGCACCCCCAAGATGTTCTGTATTTACTACACCACTATTATTTTTCTTTTCTTTTGAAGTTTCTTCTTTTCCTGGTTCACCCAACTCTTTATAAACTGCACCCAAAACTCCGTTAACAAATTTACTAGAAGTTTCCCCTCCAAAAGATTTTGAAAGCTCAATAGCTTCGTTTATAGCAACCTTTGGGGGAACTTGAGACCGGTCAGAAAAAAGTAGCTCATAAAGACCAAGTCGCAAAATGTTTCTGTCCATTATGCTTATCTTGTCTATTGGCCAGTCTGGTGCTGCTTTTTCTATTATCAGATCTATATCTTTTCTTTTTTCCAAAATTCCCTTTAGCAGATTTTCCATAAAAGAAAAATCCCCCATACCGGGAGCAAATTCCTTTGCATTACGCACAAAAATTGTTGTAGCCTCATCTATAGACTTGTTGGAGAAATCCCATTCAAAAAGGGATTGTAAAACTATTGATCTAGAAAGGTGCCTGTTTGCCATACTGCTTGTTTAGTAAATAGTATAGAACATTTAAAAAAATACACAATCCACAGATACATTAAATAATCAAACTTTCA
>CAYQQL010000003.1:19777-26284 GCA_964420095.1 uncultured Candidatus Saccharibacteria bacterium
GCTAAGGTGACGAATATTTTTAATTTGGGAACGAGGAGTTCGCCAAATTTGGAAGTTCTATCTTCCTTCTCGCTTTGTCTTCTTTGCCTTCTTTGCAATTTTTGAAGCAACATCAATAACCATTCGGCCCTTGTACTGACCTGTAACTGTTGATGCTCTATGTCGCAAATGTGGAACGTTTGTATTTTTGTCCAAAGTAACAGCCGGCTTTGACAGACCATCGTGAGATCGTCTGTTGTTTCGGTGACCCTTTGTGTGACGCATTCGTACTACCATAATGAGACTACATTACATTAAAAGCATTATAAAATCAACCCCGTAGCCATTTTGGATAATAAAAAAGCCGATCTAGGTAACCTAGTCGGTTTGTGCGGTGCCTCGTGAGTCGGGTGGAACTCACGAGGTTACCGCTTGTACTTATTGTAGAACGCCCACCCACCCGGCTGATGCGTCCGGTAGAGTTTGGTTTGGATGACTTCCGGAGTGAAATCAATCCAGTACGGTGGGTGGAGTATCGAACTGTTGTCTATAATTACCACAGTCCGCATCTCCCCTTCAAAGTCATCTATATGGATAGGGATGAAAATCTTTCTTTCTCTCCTATCAATATATTCATGGACCGGTGCAAGTTCAACACCGTCCTTTAGTCTGAGCCAGAGCTCTTCTTCCGACTCTCTAGCAAATGCTGAGCGAAGACTCGTATCGCTCGCCTCCACTCTACCACCCGGAAACTTATCTAGTCGGCCTTGATACTGGTATTTGGGTATGAGGGACTCACTACCCTGCATTACTGCTTGAAGAACGTTATTCTGGTATCGGTAAGGGATAGCCAGAACAGTCTCACCTGCTTTGACCACACCCACCTCCTATACACAATAAAACATAATGTAACTATTTAGTCAAATATTAATTTTTTTACAAAAACTCTTGCGATGAAAATCACTAGTTCCGTACTTTTTTATAGCTTCCCTGTGTTTCTGTGTTCCGTAACCTTTATGAAGACCAAAACTGTACTCTGGGAATTTTTTTGAAGCTTTTACCATCAAATTATCCCTTGAAACCTTTGCCAAAATCGATGCCCAAGCGATTATTCTCTCCTTTTCATCACCTTTTATGATTGTTTTTTGATTTTTGAATTCTATTGGAACCTTTAACCCTCCGTCTAACAAAAATTTTGATTCTTTTTCTATTTTTAAACTTTTTATACAATCACTTATAGCTTTTTTTATTGAAAATGAAATTCCTTTTTCATCTATTATTCTATTTGAAATGTGAACTATCTTGAATTCTATCTTTCCTTCTTTTGAAAGTTGTCTTAAATATTTATCAAAAATTTTTCTATCTTTTTCTTTTAACTTCTTACTATCTTTTCCCAATGCTGGAAGATTTTTACTTTTAAAAAGTGATTTGTATACTTTTTCATCACAAGAAACCGCACAGACTGTAACTGGTCCGGCCAAGGGTCCACGTCCAACTTCGTCTATGCCGATTATTTTCATAGAAGGATTTTAACATATAAGAAAAGGAGCCGTCCGCAAGTTGCGCAGACAGCTCCCTCATATGCACTGACACTATCGAGAGTCAGTGCCTGTTTACCTCCCACCAGAAGGGAGGATCTGGGCCTTCCTTGTCCCGACGGAATCTTGCGGGATCGATGTACATTTCGCTCCTCTCCCGCATTCGTGCACGGATGAGCACACACGCGAAGATAAAGACTCCGAAACCAACAATCGACAGTGCCATAATCCTCCAATCGCTCCATTTTGGATTATGTTAGATTAATTCAATATTGTCAAATTTAAAAAGTGAATTTTTTATTATGATATAATACCTCCCACATATGGCAGATTCTAAATTTATTCATCTTCATACTCACTCCCACTATTCCCTACTTAACGCACTACCAAAAATACCTGACCTCATAGATGCAGCAATAAAAGATGGTCAGACGGCAATAGCATTAACGGACAACTGTAACCTTTATGGTGCCATAGAGTTTTACCAAAAATGTAAGAAGAAAGAGATCAAACCGATTATCGGTATTGATGCATATGTTGCATATAGATCACGACTCAGCAAAGAGTCTGGAGTAGACAAAGAAAGATACAGACTAGTTTTGCTTGCAAAAAATGATGCAGGATATAAGAACCTTATCAAACTTGTGACGCAGGCTCACCTAGAAGGCTTCTACTACAAACCTAGAATAGACCGAGAGCTTTTGGAAAAATACAACGATGGACTTATCGCAATAATACCTTCACTTAGTGGAGATATTCCAAAATCATTACAACTTTCAAACACAGAACAAGCAGACGAAAGAATATCTTGGTACAAAAAAACTTTCCCTGATACCGAGGACGGTCCAAATCTTTATTTCGAAGTGACTCACCATCCAGAAATAAAAGGTTCAGTTGAAACAAACAAAAAAATAATTGCTTTTGCAAAACAAACAAACACACCGATTGTCGCAGGACAGGATGTTTACTACCTCGCAACAGAAGACCGCATAGCAAAACAGACTCTGATGTCTATCCAGTCACAGCACGATGACAAAATCGAAGAAAGCGATGAAGACTTTTCTTTTATCACTCAGAAACAGGCAGAAAAATTTTTCAAAGAGAATCCCGAAGCAATAGAAAATACAGTGAAGATAGCGAACAGATGCAATTTAGAAATATCTATCGGTAAATGGTTCTTACCAAACTATATTGTGGAAAGTGGTTTGTCTTACGATGACGAGTTAAAGAAAATAGCTTATGCTGGTTTTGAAAAAAGAAATCTACAACAAACAAAGGAGTATGTAGACCGACTAGAGTACGAGCTAAAAGTTATTAAAGACAAAGGATATTCACCATACTTTCTTGTAGTGTCGGACTTGCTTCACTATGCACACGATCACGGAATACTAACAAATATTCGAGGTTCGGTTGCTGGCTCACTTACTACATACCTAACACGTATTACAAACGTGGATCCTATCGAATATTACCTACCTTTCGAGCGATTCCTGAACCCATCTAGACCATCTGCTCCCGATATCGACATGGACTTTGCCGACAACAGACGTGACGAAGTTATTGACTATGCTCGTGGTAAATATGGCATCGACAAAGTAGCTCAAATCGGTACTTTCGGTACGATGGCTGCACGTGGTTCTGTTCGTGATGTAACACGAGCACTTGGTTTCCCATACAGCCTCGGTGACTCTATTGCAAAAGCTATCCCTATGGGAGCACAAGGTTTCCCAATGACTATTGAAAGAGCACTGAAAGAGAATCCTGAGCTAAAGAAAATGTACAATGATGATCCAGATGTAAAAAAGGTCATTGAAATGGCAAAGAAAATAGAAGGTTGTGCACGCCACATTTCTGTACACGCCGCTGGTGTTGTTATTTCACCTACACCACTAACAGACTATGTACCACTACAGTACGATACAAAAGGTGACAACAAAATTATTACTCAATACGACATGCATTCTGTGGGAGAAGACGGTGTGGGACTTCTAAAGTTCGACTTTCTTGGAATACGAAACCTTTCCATACTTGCTGACGCAGTAAAGATCACAAAAAAAGTTGAGGGAGTAGATGTTGATATGGATACTGTTCCAGTGGATGACAAAAAAACTTTCCAGATGCTAGCACGCGGAGAAACTATCGGACTTTTCCAGCTGAACGGCGACGGAATGACACGTGCGCTAAAGGAACTAAAGCCAACAACTATCCACGATATCAACGTTATGGTGGCACTGTACCGACCGGGACCGATGGATAACATAAACGAATACATCGCACGAAAGCATGGGAAAAAACCTGTGACATACCTGCATCCAAAAATGAAAAACTTTTTGGACAGAACTTTTGGAGTGCTCGTTTATCAAGACGACCTTCTCTACACCGCTATCGAAATAGCCGGATACGACTGGGGTGAAGTGGATAAATTCCGAAAAGCTGTGGGAAAGAAAATCCCAGAGGAAATGAAGAAGCAACACATAAAGTTCGTTGAAGGTTGTCAGAAGTTCGGAGGTATGACAGAGAAAAAAGCAGAAGAACTCTGGCTACTCTTTGAACCTTTCCAGGGTTACGGTTTCAACAAAGCTCATGCGGCGAGTTATGGACGAGTGGCGTACCAAACAGCGTATATGAAAGCCAACTTCCCTGCTATATATATGTCTGCTGTTCTAACAGCAGAATCTGGGGACACAGATATGATTGCAGAAATCATTGGCGAATGTAAAAGAATGAATATTCCTGTGTTACCGCCTGATGTAAATTTTTCTTTTGAAGGCTTCGGTGTGAATAAAGCAAAAAATGAAGGTGAGATAGACACTATTCGTTTCGGACTTACTACAATAAAAAACTTTGGTGAGAGTGTTGCCACTTCTATTATCGAAGAAAGAAAAGCTAACGGACCTTTCAAAACACTTTCAGACTTTCTTAGTCGGATAAAAGATAAAAACCTAAACAAAAAGTCGATGGAGTCACTCATCAAAACAGGCGCATTTGACTCACTCGCAAAAACAGACGATGACAAGGAACAATACAGATTTACATTACTTCACAACCTAGATAGACTTCTTGCTTTTAACAAGGAAGAAAGAGCCAAAGAAACTGATCAAGACTCATTATTTGGAAGTCTTGCGGGCAGTAACGTTGCTACAGAAATTGATCTAGAAAAGGCGCCTCACGGAAATGCTGCGGACAAATTACTTTGGGAAAAAGAGTTGCTTGGACTTTATATTTCTGGCCACCCGCTAGAGTCGTTCAAAGAAAGACTAGAAAATAAAACAACAGATATTAAAAGAATGAAAGAATCTGCAAAAGAAAAACAGCCTATTGTTTTTGGCGGAATTATAGATGAAGTAAAACCTGTTGTTACAAAAAAGGGAGACAAAATGGTTTTCTTAAAAATTTCTGACTTAACTGACACCATCGAAGCTGTGGCATTTCCAAAAGTGTTTGAGGAATTTCAAGAAATAATTATTCCTGAAAGTTGTGTGGTGATAAAAGGAACTTTTTCTATACGAAACGGAGAAAAATCTGTGTTGGTGGATAAATTAAAATTGCTAGAATAAAGGTTTCAGAAATAATCTCTTCAAAAACACTCGGCTTCTTCCAGCGAAAGCCTCGTTCTGTCCTCGATGCCTCGTTGTCAAGAGCCTTCACTTCGTTCAGGTCATTGACAACACCTAGCTCGGCACCTGCGGATGTTTCTCAGAGATTATTTCCTCCACTTCATTGTATCTAAAATTGTATGATTATTTTTTTTAGCAAAATAAAAGCGTCGAGTTGTCTCGACGCGGGGTCCAGCACGGACCCCGCGTTGTACACTACGCTGAGATACGAGCGATTTTCCTCTCAAGATTCGCAATCTTACGAGCAGCCTTGACCGCAAATTCAAGGGGTGGAAGTGAATCAATTCGAATATCTACCTCCACCTCCACAGGCAGATAACACTCTACCTCTCTGCGAAGACGGTAGATGGTGCGCAGACTAAATTTTGTCAATTTAATCTGCACAGTTTGGCGGACCCATCCATTACTTCTACGAGTCCCACGGAACTTACGGACAGAAAAACCAGTCCACCTCCTCGGAATAGAACCTTTCTTGTTGCCATTGAGCTCCTCGACGACTTCCTGAGCAGAGATTTTGCCCCCGAACCAGTCGAATTGGATCTTCATAGACGCTCCTACCCAAAACAATAATACGATTATAATATATGTCAATATAATTTAATTTTATAGCAGTTATGATATGCTGTATCTACTATGGAAAAAGATAATAACGAAATGGACAAAAATGACCACCGAGTCATTGGCAAAGAACTAGGATTATTCGTATTCTCCGACACAGTTGGAAAGGGTCTCCCTCTATACACCGAAAAAGGTGCAACTATACGTCGAGAACTAGAGAGGTTTGTTGTGGATCTAGAAATAAAACGTGGATACAAACATGTGACAACTCCAGATATTGCAAAGATTGATTTATATAAAAAGTCTGGCCACTACCCATACTACAAAGACACTATGTACTCTCCTATCGTTGTAGATGACGAAGAGTTCATGTTACGTCCAATGACATGCCCTCACCATTTTGAGCTTTACCTTTCAAAACCTCACTCATACAGAGAGCTACCTATGCGTATCGCAGAAATAGCAAAACTTTACCGATATGAAGCTTCTGGAAACCTATCAGGACTAGTTCGGGTACGTTCATTCTGTCTTGCTGACTCACATATTATCTGTGCAGATGATGAGCAAGCAAAAGATGAAGTAAAGAACGTTCTAGATCTTATCGAAGAAGTTGCAGGAACATTTGGACTTAAAAAAGGTGATGACTTCTGGTACAGACTTTCTCTTGGTGACAGAGCTGATGATAAAAAATACTACAAGGATGATGCTGCTTGGGAAAAGTCAGAAGGAATTCTAAGAGAAGTTCTACAAGGACAAGGAGTAAAGTTTAACGAAGCAAAAGACGAAGCCGCTTTCTATGGTCCAAAAATTGATAT
>CAYQQL010000004.1:0-22395 GCA_964420095.1 uncultured Candidatus Saccharibacteria bacterium
GTCCGGTATCGGTTTCCAAACCGGTACCTCAACCCGTCCTACCAGTCACTTCGCTATCGTGGCGACTCCGTCTGGACGGCAGGAAGCCTCGGCCCGCCATCCGCTAGTTCCAACCCATCAGGTTGGCAGATTGATCTGCCATTACGTGGTGGGTTTTTCTGTATGAAAAATTATTTCTATAACTTTAATGATGTAGAGCTCTTTGTTATAATCAGCCCATGAATACAATCGCATTTTTTGAGATACAGGCTTCGGATGTTGGCAAAGCTATTTCTTTTTATAAAGAGGCTTTTGGTTGGGGGTTTGTGAAAGACAATGATCTGCCCATTGAGTACTATCGTATCGAAGGTGGGGGAATAAACGGGGGGATTTTGAAACGACCCGTATCGACACCTCCAGTTGGTGGTGGGACAAATGCATTTACTTGTTCAATGCAGGTAGATAGTTTCGACAGAGTCGCAGAAACAATAATGAAAAACGGTGGACAGGTTGCTATGGAAAAGTTTGCTGTATCTGGCAAATGTTGGCAGGGCTACTTTCTCGATGTCGACAACAACGTCTTTGGAATATTTCAGGTAGATGAAGAAGCAAAATAGAAATTAAATAATTTATATATGGAAGGAGCACCAATAGAAAAAATTGAACATGAGAGGACCGTTGATGAACTGATTGAGTTTAGGTTTAATCAATCAAATTCAAGTAGACTTGCAGAGTATATTACTGGAATTCGACCAGATGATCCTAAAATGGCAGAAAGAATTGTAGAAGACCAATCAATTATTCGTGCGAAGTATGGACTACCACCACGTGAAGGGGCATTTGAAGATATAACCGAGTATGAACGTTTTCTTCGTGCGCGTGCTAAAGAAATTGGCGTATCAGTTAGAACAAAGTCTGAATGCGGTACTTTTTTTGAAGATTCACGAATGGCTGATGGTGTGTATTTTAGTGGACGAAAAGTGATAGGTACGACAATGAATAATGAAAGTTATGATAAATATGCAAAAAGTATTGTTACTCTTGAGCATGAATATATACATGCAGAACAAGAGCGCTCTGCTGCAAGAATGCCAATAGAGCTTATGGAATACGAAGCATATGTTGCGGGGTTAAATAAAAAGTTTATTTTAAAAAAGCCAGAAGATATAGACTGGGTAGTTTTCCAGTTTTTTATTGGGGGATCTGTGTGGCACTGGTATAAAGAAAGAAATAGTAATAAAAAGGAGAATGATCCCGAGGTTGTGCCAGTATGGAAAGAACCAGAATATTTTTTGAGAAACGTAGATAAGGTCGATCAAAAATTGATTGATGATTATAAAAGTAGAGTGTCTCAATGATAATTAAAAATATTAATATGAAAAATCATTCGCAAAAATTTTTAGATTTGGCCAATCTTGGAAATGAAATTATAGATGAATACAAAAATGGCCAGACGGAGGATATAAATATTGCTATAGTTGTTTTGAACCATATTGAAAGGACTCTGGATCTTGGAAGGATAGTTATGCACCACGAAAATAGTGACGAGCTAAGTGCAGTTCACAAGCAATTAGATGCTCTTAGAGCGGGAATAGTAGAAATCGAAGCTGTGTTGTCCAAAGAAGACCTTAAAAAAGTACTTGAAGCAGAAAGTAGAGAATTTTCATATCGGGTTATGTAAAATCCATAGAAAAAATCAAAATGGTTCCCTCTAGAGGCGGCAAAAAAGGTGGTTTACCCAAACATTGTGTATTTGCATTACTATTGACAATTTATTATTTGGTAGTATAATTCTTGACAGATAGTTCTCATGTCGAGGCTATCTTTCAAGGAGTCGTGAAATGACTGAAGAGAGACGCAAGGAAATCGCACTGCTCATCATCGAGCAGATTGCGATCGATCGGGGAATTCCGGGTGCTGATGTCATGAAGAGAGACGTTGGCAACCAGGCCTATAAGCTCGGCTTGGAAACGGAAGAGCTGATGGCATTTTATCAGACCTTCACCGCTAAGGTCCTCGGCCGAGTCTTTGGCTTCGACAAGGTCTCGCTCCAGATGAGCGAGCCACGTAAGTAGTCGGAGACATGCAACGAAACTAAGGTGGGGACATTGTCCTCTTAAACGGGTAATTGTACCTCCCGCGTAAGCGGTAAGGGCAGAACAAGAACCGTGTCCTCGTTTCGGTTGGAGGGGTAGCATCACACGATGCTACCCCTTATTTTTATATTTAATATATCAATGCTAGAATATTTTTTATGAAATTAGTTACTCTTAATGTCTGGGGTGGTAAGTTATATGAACCGCTTATCAGTTTTCTGGAAGAGCATTCAAAAGATGTAGACGTTTTTTGTTTTCAAGACGCGCTTTTTGGATCAAAGCCAGAATTTACACCAATACAAAAAGGTAGAGCAAATCTTTTTGCAGAAATGGAGAAAGTTCTATCTGACTTTAATTCTGTTATATATCGTGATCCAGTAGAGTCGTATTTCAACGGAGAAATACTACCACTAGATATTGGATGCGGTCAGGTTATTTTTGTAAGAAAATCTTTAAAAATATTAGAAAGTGGAGGTTTTAGAAGTCATGATGAAAGTCCATATCACAAAGGTGGTGATATGGTGAGCGGCCGTTCTCAATGGATAAAAATAGTTGGTGATAACAACGAACAGTTCACGATTTTGAATATGCACGGTCTCTGGCAGAGAAACTCAAAGAAAGCAGATACTCCAGAACGAATCCATCAATCAGAAAAGGTAAGCCAATTTTTAAATTCATTAGAAGGAAAGAAAATTCTATGTGGAGATTTCAATCTTGCTCCACACGGAGAAGCTTTGAGGAAATTTGAAGACAACATGATAAACCTAGTAAAAGAGTATAATGTGACTTCTACACGTAGCAGTCATTACCCAAAAGAGGAAAAGTTCGCTGACTATATTTTTGTTTCAAAAGATATAGAAGTAAAAGATTTTAAGGTTTTACCTGATGAGGTATCTGACCACCTACCTCTTTTGGTTGAGTTTTAGCATTGAAAAGGCACAAAATCAAAATGCTTTCCTCTAGAGGAGGCAAATTTGTTATAATCTGGCTATGAACGAAGAACTCATAAATGAAGCTAAGGGAATTTTGGAAAAAAGATACAAGAAAGGTTTTTATGTCGTTGGATGTGCCCTCAAGGCAAAGTCCGGGAAAATCTATACAGGGATTTCCATGAACTCTCAAAAAGTAGATATTTGTGCTGAGTGGTCTGCTGTCACTAGAGCTATTGCTGAAGGAGATGATGAAATTGAAATGATTGTTGCTGTAAAGAAAAACGATGATGGTGATTTTGAAATTTTGCCTCCCTGCGGACTATGCAGAGAGTTGTTTGTAACTTACTTCCCAAAAATAAAAGTTATTATTTCGGAAACTGACACGATGTCGCCTGAGGAGTTGTTGCCTAAAGCTTGGAAGAAGAAAAAGATGGCAAACCCACCTAAGTAGTTTTTACGTATAAAATATTCATGATAAAATACATTTATGAATAATTTTGAAAAACCAACAGGAACATTGTTTATCGAAGAAGAAGAGATGGATAAACTAGTCAGTACCCCTGACGGAAAACAACAAATAACAGTTCGCAAAATGGGTCTTCCTCCCTCAGTAGGATTTAATGTTAATATCGCACTTCCTAACGGTTCATCTGCTATAGGTAAAGTTCTTAGTGTGAAAGAGGTGAAAATTGAAAACGATGCTCCAAGAAATGAAATATTGTTAGAAATTCAAGCGGACTAGAGACATGATAGTTGTCGCGATGTTCAAAGCAAAGTCCTTGGGTCAAAAGGGCTCTCCCGAAGAAGGCACAAAATCAAAGTGGTTCCATCTAGAGGAGGCAAAAAAGGTTGTTTACCCAAACATTGCATATTTGTTGGGTGAGGTGTAGTTATTTTAAAATGTTTTTGTGATATGCTGCAGCTATGCAGAAGGTTCTAGATGATATATTAAGTTATAGGGAAATGTGTGATGCAGAAAATGCTCAGACAATGCAGAGGGGTATGAATTTTAGAATGAACCCTGGGTACTCTGTTATTTTAATGTCGCAAAGATCAAATGCTCCATATCAAGATAAAGTTCATCAGGATGGTATTACCATTGAATATGAGGGACATGATATATCAAAGTTGGTTGGAGGAGATGATCCTAAAACGAAAGACCAACAAACATCACTACCAAGTGGGAAATTAACTCAAAATGGCTATTTTGTTAATGCGGTAGAGGAATTTAAAAATAAAAGTGTTAATCCAGAGCTGGTTAAAGTTTATGAAAAAGTTTTACCTGGGGTGTGGTCTCTTAAGGGTTATTTTGATCTTATTGATTATAAAATAGTTAATGACGGCAATAGGAATGTATTTAGATATATATTAAGACTATCTGATCGAGACGGTCTAAATAATATTGAAAGAAAAGAGATTGAACATACAAGATTAATACCATCGAACGTTAAAAGAGAGGTGTGGGAGAGGGATGGAGGTAAATGTGTATTATGTGGAGATTACAAAAATTTGCATTTTGATCATGATTTACCTTTTTCTAAAGGTGGAACCAGTTTATCTTCAAAAAATGTGCGTCTTTTGTGTATGAAACATAATTTACAAAAATCAGATAAAATTGTTTAGGTGTGGATAAAACCACTTAAAAGTGGTAGAGTTTGGGTAAATATGGCAAATATAAAAGACCTAACAGAACGAATTATTGCTTTTAGAAACGCTAGAGATTGGAAACAATTTCACAATCCTAAAGATGTCTCTTTGTCTTTGGTCTTGGAAGCTACAGAAGTAATGGAGCATTTTCAGTGGAAGAATGCGGAGGAAATGGAGAAATATATTGTTACCAATAAAACTGACATTGGCGAAGAGTTGGCGGATGTTTTGTATTGGGTGCTTTTGATGAGTCACGATTTGAAAATTGATGTTTTGTCTGCACTAGAAAGAAAAATAAAAATAAACGAAGATAAATATCCAGTATCGAAAGCTAAAGGTAAGCACACGAAATATAATAAACTTTAAAATGTCAGATATTGTCACTTTTCCATTTAACAAAGAAAAATTCGACCAGATTAAAGGCTATAAATTTGGTAAGAATTGGCCTGTGGTATATGTTCTCGAAGATAACAAAGAGATCTATATTGGACAAACAGTGAATGCTTATTATAGAAGCAAACAGCATTATGATAATCCAGAAAGAAGAAAACTAGATAAAATTCACATAATTACAGACGAAGAGTTTAATATTTCAGCGGCCTTTGATATTGAAGCATGGTTAATACAGTATATTTCAGCTGATGATAAATTTGTATTACAAAATAGTAATGGCGGTTTAAAAAATCATAACTATTATGATAAAGCAAAATATAAAGCAAAATTTGAAATTGCTTGGGATAATTTGCGACGAATGGGCTTGGTTAAAAATACCCTAGAAGATATTAAGAATAGTGATTTATTTAAGTATTCTCCCTACAAGTCTTTGACAGAAGATCAGTTTACAGTGGCTAGACAAATATTTAGAGACATAAAGAAAAACGAAATAAATACTTTTATAGTAAATGGTAAACCCGGTACAGGTAAAACAATTCTTGCTACATATCTTTTTAAATATTTGAAAGAGCAAGATGAAACAAAAAATATGAATATCGGTCTTGTTGTGCCAATGGCATCACTTCGAAAAACAATAGCTAGAGTCTTTTCAAAAATAAAAGGCTTAAAATCAAACATGGTTATTGGACCAAACGATGTTGTAAAAGATACATACGATTTACTGATAGTCGATGAGTCCCATAGATTACAAAGACGAAAGGGTATTATGGGCTATGGTGCATATGACAATGTAAATAGAGGACTTGGTTTGGGTAATGAAGGCACACAGCTTGATTGGATTATGAAGTCGTCTAAACATCAAATATTTTTCTATGATCAAAATCAAAGTGTAAAACCTGCCGACATTAGACCCGAGGATTTTAAAAAACTTAATTCAAAAAAATATGAATTAGTTTCGCAAATGCGCGTCGAAGCTGGTGAAGAATATATTAAATTCATCGAAGATTTTTTTGATTTAAAAACTCCACAAAATACTAATTTCCCAAATTATGATTTTAAAATATTTGATAGTGCTGAAAAAATGGTAAACGAAATTAAAGAAAAAGATAAAAAGCACAAACTTGCTCGTGTGGTTGCTGGGTATGCTTGGCCTTGGCATACAGCACATGGTACCCGTGATTATGATATAGAAATAGGTGATTTAAAGCTTGTTTGGAATTCTACAGCACAAGATTGGGTAAATTCACCAAATGCTATAAATGAAGTTGGTTGTATTCATACTGTACAAGGTTATGATTTGAATTATGTTGGTGTGATTATCGGTCCTGAATTTTCATATGACACAGAAAATAAAAAATTCAAAGTCGATAAGGAAAAGTATTTTGATACAAATGGCCGTAACGGTATTACTGATCCAAACGAATTAGAAAAGTACATAATAAATATTTATAAGACGTTGTTGACTCGTGGAATTAAGGGTACATATATTTATATAGTTGATCAAAATTTAAGAGAATATTTTAATGACATTTTTGGAGTAATATATAACAAGGTAAAAAATGATACTAGGCCAGTTCCTTCTCCTTATAATTTTGAAATGATAGGAATCCCTCTAGTTGGATCTGCTCCTTGTGGTGAACCACTACTTGGTGAAAGTAATATTGAAGAAGTTATTATGGTTGAGAAAAGCAAAATAAGACCTGGGGTAAAATATTTTATATTACTTGCAAGCGGTGACTCTATGAATTTGGCCGGAATAAATGATGGAGATTTAGTTTTATGTAGATATTCTGAAAAAGGTGAGACGGGTAACAGAGTAGTTGCTTTATTGGGTGGAGAAAATGTTACAATAAAAATGTATGATAAAAAAGATGGCAGAAGAATATTACTACCTAAAAGCACAAATAAGCTGCATAATCCCATAATTCCCGAAGAGGGGGATGTTGTTCAAGGAATAGTGCAAGAAGTTATTAAACGAATAGAAGAATGATTTTGTAGTACTGTAGTAAAATAATTATGAGTTATATATTTTTAGATGAAAGTGGGGATTTGGGTTTCAGTGAAAAATCTAGTAAATGGTTTCTTTTCACACTCGTTGTCGTAAATGATTTGAGAAAAATTGAAAAGGTTATCAAAAAGGTTAGAAAAGGTTTAAAAAAGAAGTATAAGCACACATTTTCTGAATTGCATGCTTATCACTGCGACAATATAACCAGAACTAGAGTATTGAAGGAGTTGGTCGAATTAGATATATCTGTAGTTACAACAATTTTAAATAAGAAAAAAGTACATATTGATTTACAAAATCAAAAAAACTATTTATATAATTACACAGCAAATATAATTTTAGATAGATTAATAAATAAGAAAATATTAAATTCTAACCATAAAATTTCTTTAATTGTTGATAGGAAAGATACTAAGAAAAACCTTAAAGAGAACTTTATATCATATATAACTAAAGCAATGCATAATAAGGATCATAAAAATTTTGAAATGACTCTTTCAGCTTCACATGATGAAAAGGGTCTACAAGCTGTTGATTTTATTTCTTATGCTATTTATAGAAAATATGAGAGAGGAGATTTTGAGTTGTATGAAATCATCAAAGATAAAATTGCAGATGAAAAATTACTTTTTGCCTAATATAAAGAAAGCCTCCCGCTTTAACGGGACGCCATTCGGTATCCCAACGCGAGAGGTCTTACTTCTTATAAACTAAAGTATATAGCATTTACTTTAAAAGTCAATAGTTATCCACAGGTGTAAATTAGATACAAATTCGAGAATAATTTCGGAAAAAAGCTCTAAAATGCTAGTATATCCTCATGCCTAAGAAAATTTGGTTTTTATACCTGACAATACTTATAGACATGATTGGTATCGGAGTGCTGATACCTGTCATACCGCAACTGCTGGGAGAGCCGACTTCGCCGGCGTTTTTGCTTGACCCATCACAGCAGAAACTCGGGTTTATCTTGCTCGGACTGCTTTCGTCTATCTACCCTATAGCGATGTTTTTTGCGTCACCAATACTCGGCTCGCTTTCTGACAAATATGGCAGACGACCAGTGCTACTCCTGTCCATACTCGGAACATCTGTCGGATATTTGCTTTTTGCTACTGCTATCATGCTCCGAAACTTGCCACTACTTTTTTTCTCGCGAATAGTGGACGGACTAACGGGCGGAAATATTTCAACAGTGCAGGCGAGTATCACGGATCAGGTGACTCCAGAAAACAGAGCAAAGGCGTTCGGCCTCATGGGTGCGATGTTTGGGATTGGTTTCGTTCTCGGACCTTTTATTGGAGGTAAACTAGCTGATCCGACTTTTGTATCGTGGTTCAACGCAGCGACACCGTTCTGGTTTGCGGGGATTTTGGCTTTCATCAACCTTCTTTCGATTTACTTTTTCTTTGGAGAGACGAACATGCATATAGATTCTGGGCGAGTGGTAAACTACTTTAGCTCTGTGCGAAACTTGTTCAAGATAAAAACACTAGATAGGGAAATACGATACCTGCTCATCGTTTCATTCCTGTTCAATGCAGGGTTTGCTTTCTTTACTTCGTTTTTCAATGTGTACCTGACGACCAAGTTTAACTTTAGCGTGGGGCAGATAGGAAACTTTTTCGGTTTTGTTGGTATATGTTCAATACTTACTCAGCTGGTTGTCGTGCGGTTTGTGTCAAAGAGGTGGAAGCATATTCCGGTTTTGAAATTTGCGTATATTTTGGTTGCGGTTGCGACTTTTGCGTATCTTTTGCCGACAAAGGCTTGGATGATTTTCCTTGTGACACCTTTCTTTGCAATACCAAACGGACTACAGATGGCCAACTTTTCTGCGCTACTAACTAGCCGAACTCCCGCAAATGTTCGTGGTGAGACGATAGGGATAAGTAGCTCGTTCAACTCGCTCGGACAGGCTCTGCCTCCGCTGTTTGCAGGACTACTCGCTGTCGCGTTCGCACCAAGCGCGCCGATACTCATCGCGAGTTTCTTTATGCTCGGCGCAGGGCTGCTTTTCTGGGTGACTGAGAGGGAGGTTGTGGAGGAATAGAAAAGCGAAAGGCCCCGCGGAATGATCCGGGGGCCAGTTTGTTTCGTCGGCGCAGTTGCGGGGAGCTCAGAGGTAGGCTTTCACCTCTGCCGCGAACTTCTTGTCGTCGAGGATTCCGTCGACAAGTGCCGGCCTCAGGGTCATGATGTAAATGGGCATTCCACTCGTCATTCCCTTCATGTACTCACCTGTTGCCAGGGCGATGCCAATCGCCAGACTTTGCGCGCCCAGTTCACGCCCTGCCAATTCGAGTAGCAGAGGATAGAATCTTTCCTGCAAGAGCTGGGCGTCGTCGACCCTGATCAACCTGGCCAGCATCTCGTCCTTGTTGGGCAGACGGACTTTCTTCGTGTCCATGGGAACTCCTGTAATGTGCAATTTCAATTATTAATATTACATATTTTGAGTGCTTGTCAATTTACTATAATTATTAATAAATTTGGTGATAGAATATAAAAATGATTAAAACAATACTAGTTGATGCAGTTTATTGCTTTGTGTCTGATACCGGGGAGATTTACAAAGAAATGTATGATCTTTTGGAAACATATTCAAATAGAAAAATTATTCTTACTGGTGCAAATGATGAACAATTTATAAAGTTTGGTTTGGATAAGATGCCTTATGAAGTTTTTACTCTGAAACACGATCCAGAAAAAACTGATCCAACTTATTTTACAAAGATGTTGGAGAATTACGGTTTGACCAAGGATGATGTTGTTTACTTTGAACACAATTCAGAAGCTGTAGAGAGTGCAAAGTCAGTAGGAATCAGTTCGTATTTCTATGATAATGATAAAAAAGATTTGGAAGGTTTGAAGAACTTTTTGGATACAAATATTAATAAATAATCTATGGCAATAAAAATTACATATTTTGTTCACGGAACTACAACAGATAACGAAAAGGAGATTTCTTCTGGTTGGTCAGACGTTGAACTTTCAGAGTTGGGGATAGAGCAATCTATAGCACTGAGAGAACAAACAAAAGATGAAACCTTTGATGTTGTATTTTGTTCTGACTTGCAGAGAGCTGTAAAGTCAGCAGAGCTCGCTTGGGGTGGTATGTATACTATTATCCCTGATGAGCGTCTACGTGAATGTAACTACGGGAAACTAAATGCGGCGCCATCTGCTATCGTTGAACCAATGCAGGAGGACGAGTGTATAAACAAATCATTTCCAGAAGGTGAGAGTTATGAAGATGTAAAAGCTAGGATAGATGATTTTCTAAAATTTTTGAAAGATAACTATGACGGCAAGAGTGTTGCGATCGTTGGACACAAAGCTCCGCAAATCGCACTAGATGTTTTGATAAAAGGAAAGACTTGGCACGAGGCACTGGCTGATGACTGGCGAAAAAGAAAAGCTTGGCAACCAGGTTGGGAATACATTTTGGAATAAATGAAACTCAAGATAGATAAAAAGAAATTGCGAAAAATAACTCCGACAGAGAATCCTTTTTTGTCGCTCTGCAATGCAATTATTGGTCAGCAGATATCGACCAAGGCGGGGAATGCGATACGTGCAAAGTTTCTTGCGCTTTTTGGAAAGAAAAAAGTCACTCCAGAGAATTTTTTAAAACTGAAAAATGATGAACTGCGCGGAGCAGGAGTATCACCACAGAAACTTGGTTACCTCACAGACCTTGCAGAAAAGTTTGTAGATAAAACTATAGATCACAAAAACTTTCACAAAATGTCAGATGATGAAGTTAAAGAACATCTTGTGCGAGTAAAGGGCGTCGGGCCTTGGACAGCGGATATGTTTCTCATCTTTGCACTTAACCGACCAGATATTTTACCGCTAGGGGATCTGGGTACAAAAAAAGGTTTTCAAAAAGCTTTTAAACTAAAGTCACTTCCGTCAGAAAAACAAATGTTGAAACTTGCGGAGCCTCACGCTGGTGACCGCACGATTCTCACTCTCTACCTCTGGCACATTTTGGATAATGAGTAATTTACTTTAAATTAAAATATGGTATAAATCTAAAAGAGGTCAGTATGGATGGATCGAAAGGTGCGTACTTCAAGAGACGGCCCATTGTTGATTCAGAAATACCCAGAATGATTGTGGAGATGGTGACAGCACAACCACCAGATCATGTATTGAACACAGAGAATCTGAAGCGGATTGTGCATAAGATTGGATGGCCGACCGTTTCGAAGGTCGGACTCCATGCATCAATCTACGCTGCCGAGGTAGTCCTCAAGGCGGATCATGATCATGTTTTTCAGGTCCGTTGTCTGATGAAAATGAAGGAGCTACCAGAAGGTGAGGTTAGGAAGGAAGACATTGCGGATCTTGAGGTTCGTGTTCGGTCTAATCTGGACCTCAAATGAAAATGATTCCCGCGTGGGACGACTAGTCCTCCGCGGGCTTTGTCGTATTTGACGGAATATTATAAGAGTGTTAGTGTCTTTTGCGGAAGGAGGACAAAACAGATGAAGAAGACGCTCGCGCTCGGCGCACTCGTGATCTTCTGGGGCCCCATTCTCCAGAACATCACCATCTTCTGGACTTAGACCGCGAACGCAAGTCGCGGATGCACATTCACGAGGGACGTCGTCCCTCACTACGTTCACGCTTTGTGAACGGACACGCACCAGTCGAGCGACCCTCGACTGGTTTTTAATATGCTAAAATATTTAACATAATTAATAATTAAATAAATATTTATGGAAGTTAACTATGTATTAGTAGCAGTCGCAACAGTAGTTCAGTTTGTTCTTGGAGCGCTCTGGTATTCACCAGTTTTGTTTGGAAAAATTTGGATGGAGATTATGGAGTGCACAAACATTCCACCAGAGGAGCTAAAGAAAATGCAGAAAGAAATGGCACCATTTTACGTACTTCAGTTGGTTCTAACACTTTTGACTACACTTGCTTTCGCAAATCTAGTTCCATACGTTACTGCATTTAGTATTTATCATTTGGCATTTTGGATATGGGTTGGATTTATCGCTCCAATACAAATAGGTAGTGTTGTTTGGGCGAATACAGAAAAGAAATACTGGTTAAAGCAGATTTTAATCATGATAAGTTTCCAGTTGGTATCTATCATGATTACTGCCTGGATACTCTCAATGTAATATATGAAAGCACTGCAAATAACACTTTTGATTTTGATAATTATTGGAATAGTTTTGCTTTGCACGCAGAAATACTGGGTGGACCCACTAGTTCAATACATAATTTCTCACTGGGGATAGCACCTGTTTGCAAGGTGAACTGTAGTTCACCTATAATATAGGGGTGGAAAGAGATAAATTTTTAACTCCAAAACCTAAAGTAATTCTCCATATGGATGGTGATGCATTTTTCGTCGCGTGTGAAGTGGCGAAAAATCCAAAGTTGAAAGGCTTGCCCGTTGTAACTGGTGAGGAACGCGGGATAGCGTCGGCTCTGTCATACGAAGCAAAGGCTCTCGGTGTTGTGCGTGGTATGCCAGTGTATAAAATCAAAAAAGATTTTCCAAAGGTTATTATTCTACCCGGTGACTATGCATCATATGCAAAATATTCGCAGGACATGTTTGATATTGTTCGAAGATATGCTGATGATGTGGAGGAATACAGTATAGATGAATGTTTCGCAGATCTTACAGGGCTCGATAAACCACTCTACATGTCGTATCTAGAAATCGCACAGAGAATAAAAAAAGAGATCAACGAAGAACTTGGACTTTCTATTTCCATAGGTCTTGCTCCGACAAAAGTTCTGGCGAAAGTTGCGTCGAAGTGGCATAAACCAAACGGACTAACCGTGATAGAAAAAGAAAAAATCGGGGACTTTCTTTCTAAAACACCAATTGAGAAAATCTGGGGTATTGGTCCGAGGACATCAGACTTTCTTCGTAGGCGTGGCGTGAGTATGGCGAGTGATTTTATAAAAAAGGATTTGTCGTGGGTGAAAAGTAATTTGTCGAAGCCGTATGAGGTGATGTGGCACGAGCTACGTGGTGTTTCGATAATGCAGATAGATCCGGAACCCAAAACAGTTTATTCGTCGATACAGAAAACCAGAACATTTCACCCGACCACAAACGACAAAGTTTTTCTTTTGTCCCAACTATCAAAACATATTGAGGAGGCGTGTCGCAAAGCACGTCACTACGGGCTCATGCCAAAAAGAGTTTCATTTTTCCTAAAGACTCAGGGTTTTCGATATTGCAGTTTCATGACGGAGCTTCCCGTGCCAACAAATGCACCAGAAATTATTATAAATTTGGCTCACAGAAATTTTGAAAAAATGTGGAAGAGAGGTGTGGAGTATAGAACAACAGGTGTAACGTTACTCGAACTAGAAGAGAAAACTATTTCGCAACTAGACCTTTTTGGAAGTGGAGAAAAAGAAAAAAAGTTTGAAACTATACATGAACAGATAGATAATCTCGAAGAAAAGTTTGGTCGGCGAGTGGTGTATCTAGGCTCCACACAAAAAGCAATGAAAAGAAAGGTTGTTGGCACTGACTCCGACGATCTCGACAGAAACTTGTTATTTTTGTAAAAATAAATATGCTAAAATGAATATTAATATGAGTTGGGAAAGAAATTTTACAAAATGGGTTGGGTCTAGAACTTCTGTTGTGCTCCACACGATATTTTTTGGTGTAATGTTTGGGTTGTCTTTTTTTGGAGTGAAGTTCGATACTGTTTTGCTTGTACTGACAACTGTTGTGTCTCTTGAGGCCATTTACCTTTCTATTTTTATTCAGATGACTGTTAATGAAAACACAGAGAGTTTGGAGGAGGTTGAGGAAGATATCGAAGATATTGCCGAAGAGGTGGAGGAAATTTCAGAGGATATTGAGGAAATCCAACACGACGTGGATGAAATCCAGGAAGACGTCGACGAAATTGCTGTGGATGTGGATGAGATCCAGCAGGATGTGGATGAGATTGAAAAAGAGGTTGATGCAGAGGAGGATATCGACAGAGGTGACACAGCAAAGCTTGAAAGTATAGAAAATGTTTTGAAAAAAGTTCTCGAAGAAATAGAATTACTTAAGAAAAAATAATGGAAAAATTTAAAAAATATCTAAAGAGAACAGTTTTAGTTATCCTAGCTATTTTGGTTGTTGTGTTTATTTGGCAGTTAACAAAAAAAGTTCCATTACAAGGTGACTGGAAGGAGCATCTAGATATTATCTCTAATGCAGAGTTTGATGGAGATTTTGTTACTGTAAAAAATGTTAGAAATTATAGATACGGACCAACAGAGGCAGACATGCACCCAGCGTACTATGATAGAAAGTATGATTTGAGAGAAATCAAAAAAGTTTGGTATGTTACAGAGCCATTTAATGAAAATAAAGTTGCGGGACACACATTTGTTTCTTTTGAGTTCAATAACGGGGACTTTCTTGCGATAAGTATAGAGGCTAGAAAGACAAATGATCAGACATATAGTATATGGAAAGGAGCTTTGCGAACCTACCCCCTTGTTTACATCGCTGCGGACGAACGTGATGTTATTTTGTTGCGAGCGAACCTCCGAAAAGACAAAGTTTATGTTTATCCTGTAAAACTTCAGGATCCAAAAAACGCCAGACTTATTTTGGTTGATATACTTACAACAATGAATGAATTGGTTACAACAAAACCAGCTTGGTATAACACTCTATTTTCAAACTGCACATCTAGTATTGCAAAACATGTAAACAATCTAACACCGGGCAGGATATCACCGTTTTCATGGCAGTTGTGGCTTACAGCGTCTGCTGACGAGCTAGCTTTGAAACACGGCCTTTTGGATACGGATTTACCTATAGAAAAAGCGCGCGAGAAATACAATATAAACGAGGCTTCAGAAAAAGCAGGTGACGTGCCAAGCTACTCTCAGGATATAAGAAAGTTCAAATAGTGGTTATTTTCGGTAGAAGTTGTAAGATAAAAATAGCTTAATTTATTAGTTAACTATAAAAACATGACTTTATACATTGTTTTGGGTGTGATTGTGCTATTACTTGCAATGTCACTTCGTGTAGTAAAAGAGTATGACAGAGGAGTTATTTTCTTCCTTGGAAAATGTACTGGTGTAAGAGGACCTGGGCTTATTATCCTTATTCCTATTTTTGAAATGATGACAAAGGTGGCTTTGCGAACAGTGACGATGGATATTCCTTCTCAGAAAATTATTACAAAGGATAACGTGTCTATCGACATTGCGGCTGTGGCTTACTATCACATCGTGGATGCAAAGAAGTCTGTTATTTCTATTGAAGATGTCTACAATGCTGTAAACCAAATAAGTCAGACAACAGTGAGAAATGTTATCGGTCAGTTTATGCTCGATGAGCTACTTTCTCAGACTGTTGATATCAACCAGAAAATAAAAGACGTCATTGATTCTCACACTGAACCATGGGGAGTTCAGGTTACTGCTGTTGAAATAAAAGATATTCAGTTGCCAGAAAATATGCAGAGAGCGATGGCAAAGGAAGCAGAAGCAGAGCGAGAGAGACGAGCGAAAATCGTGGCGGCAGAAGGAGAGTTTCAGGCGGCAGTAAAGCTCGGTCAGGCAGCGGATATTATTGCGACACACCCTGTTGCATTACAGCTCCGAACACTACAGACAATGGCAGAAATAAGTGTAGAGAAAAACTCAACTATAATTTTCCCAGCACAGTTTATGACTACAGTTTCAGAAGCTGTAAATATGATAAAAGGGGACAGTAAGAAGTAAAAGTGCACATAGTATTTGACAGTTTAGCAAGACAGGAGCAGAATAATAAATGGACCCTTTTTCGGAGGCGTAGTTGTATGCGACACACGGGATTGCAAGTGGCAGTTGATCTCATTCAGACTGACAGAAGGTATTCGTCAGTCGTGAGGAGGGACGCTGATCGTTCGGGAGAACGAATCGAAACAAAAGCCTCACTTCGGGGCTTGAGCGAGATTCACTCTTCTGAATCAGATCTCGGACTGGACGGTTTTGCCGTTCAGTGCATCTTCTCTGGCGACGAGCCGGACGTGTCAACACCCGTCTGCTCAATGGCAGCGAAGTGCAATGGGACTCGAGACTGCCGTCTCATCATCATGGTAGAAGAGTCCTAGCTCCCACCCCGCAACAACTCCCCGCCCAGATTTACGGCCGTGTCTCCCAGGACACGGCTGTTCTTATATATAAACATTGTCTCAAAAAAGGAATGTGATAGAATACGAGGATATTAAACTTGTTTGCATAAATAATAAAAATAATGAGTAAAGAAAAAATAATCGCAGGAGTGGTCGCAGTAGTGATTGTAGCGGGTGGTGTTGGCTACATGGTTTACGGAAAATCAAATAAAGAAGTTGCAGTGGTACAGCCAGTAGAAAAGGTTGCAACAGTTAATGGAGTTGAAATTGCAAAGTCAGCATACGAGTCACAACTAGCTTCTGCTATAACAACATTAAAGGCTCGAGGTGTTAACACAGATGACGCTACACAACTAACACAGATCAAAAATCAGGTTCTAACTGATTTGATTAACAACGAAGTTCTAAACCAAGCTGTAAAAGCTTCTGGTGTGACAGCAACAGCAGACGAGGTTGAAAAGCAGGTGCAAGCTCTTGTTGCGCAAGTTGGTGGGGCAGACAAATTTGCTGGTGAACTTGTAAAGGCAAACTTAACTGAAGCACAGCTTCGAGACAATATTTCAAAGCAGTTGGCGGCACAGAAATATCTTTTGACTAAGGTAGATGTTAGTAAGGCAGTTGCTTCTGAAGAGGAAATCACAAAGTTTTATAATGATAACGTAAAAGGTCAGACAGGCGCTCCTGCACTAAAGGATGTAAAGGAACAGATAAGACAGCAGATAGTAAACACAAAGCAACAGCAGTTGGTGCTAGCTTATGTTGAGACACTAAAAGTTGGTGCGAAAATTGAAACAAGTAGTCTGTAATAATAAATATTCAGGTATGAAGAAAGCGGGGGCACCACATATGGGTGCTCCCGCTTTTGGTTTGGGGGGCGAGAGACTAGCTCTCGCTCTGGACCGTGGTCTGGGCGACCGGGGTCTCGGTACGAGGCGGGGTCACCCGCCTACCGTCGGCGCTGTGCTCGCGACCACGTCCGCCGCGGCTGACCAAGCCACCCTTCTGTCCCGCAGCACGGGCCTGATCGGGGTTCCACTCGTGGGCGACACCCATCTCGTGGGCCTTCCGACCACCCTTGCTGGCGATTTCACGCAGCGTTGCCTTGTCCATCGAGGCAAAGCCCTGACGCTTCTTGCTTTCGCCACCCGTTGCAGTCTCAGTCACCAATCCTCCTTTGGGCCAACATAGCCCATTTACTTGCCATCTAGTATTATGCAAGTAATAAAACCTTTGTCAAATTGTATTATAGGTACTTTTTGATATTTGCCTTGTGACCCTCGTACGTTGCAGAGCAGTGAATTCTGCCTTTTTTGTCATGTAAATAGTATAGACAGGTTGTTTTCTGTGGGTTATACGCGGCGTCGATTGCAGCGATACCGGGGTTAGATATTGCTGTTGGAGGTAAGCCTTTATATTTGTAAGTGTTGTACGTTGAATCGATACTCTTGTCTGCTGGTTCGACTTGTTGCCACCAACCTTCTTCTTCATCACCTTTCGCATATTGCAGAGTAGCATCGATCTGAAGTTTCATTCCCTTAAAAATTCTATTCCAGATAATTCCAGAAATTAATTTCATATCACTTTTTCCACCAGCTTCACGTTGGATAATAGATGCAACTTTGATAGCGGTATCCTGGTTCAAAACTAGGCTAGCTTTTGGTTTTTTAATTTTTGCAGTTTCTTTTGAAAATTCGTGTAGCATTGTTGAAGTTATCCCGATAGGGTCTTCGTCTTTTGAAACGATATATGTCTTTGGGAAATAACGACCTTCGAGGTCCTCGCTGTTTAGTGCGAGGTGGCCGTTTATAAATTCTTCTTTCTTCCAGTCACTCCAGCCAAGTTTGTTGCCAAAAATTTCTGCGATCTCTTCTTTTCGAAGTCCTTCATGAATTTTTACTATTTTTGTAGATGGGTTAGCGAGACTTTCGTAGAAAGATAGGGAAGCTAGGAGAGAAAAGTCTAGGCCGTAGTAGAACATTGTTCCCATAAGTCCGAAAACTGACAAAGCAAAAAGGCTGATAGTGTATTTCCATTTCATATTTGAATAAAGTATAACATATAGTATATTTGTTAGGTAAATTTAAATATTAAAACAATGTCTATAAAAACTTTTTTGCTTAGAAAGATGTTATCGAGTCAGATGAAAGGTGTACCACAGGCGGACCAAGATAAAGTTTTTGCTATGTTGGAAAAAAATCCAGATTTGTTTCAGAAAATTGGAATGGAAGTTCAGGATGAAATGAAAAGAACAGGTGCAGACCAGATGACAGCAACAATGAAGATTGTAAAAAAATACGAAGCCGATTTGAAAGGGTTGATGTAGTAAAAAATATCGTCAATATAAAAGCGAGCCGCAAGCGATGTTTTGCTTACGGCTCATTGGACATTCAGCTGGTTATTTGTGTATCCAACATAGGTCCTAAAGACCATTATGTGGAAACATTTTTGCTTGAAGTCCTCTTCTGTGGCTTCGATTACTTGGAGCTTCTCAAGTCGCAGAAGCTCCTTTCTCATCCACTTGAGTTCTTCTTCGTTCATGTCGATTTTAGAAATATCGACAGTGGCTCCTGTATTGTGTACAGTCCTTCGCGGTCCTTCTGCAGGTAGTTCCGCGTTAGGGTTGCCCTCCTTTGCAATCTCCAGCTGTCGCGCGAGCGTTCTGATAGCCGAGGTGGTCTTGAAGAATCTTCCAAAGTGGTTGATGAACTGTACACCCAAGTCCTCAAGGAATCTTGCTGCTTCAGGCAGAACCCATTGCCATTTCTGGTTGAGTCTCGGATCAATCCTGAATGCTTCTGGCATTCTGACCAGGACCCCAGATCTCTTGAGTTGTTCAAGCTCCTTATCGTCGATTACTCTTGGGAGCTTCTGTTCATCCGCTATCTTGTTCTGCCAGGCGAGAGAGTCAGCAGAACCTTTCAAGCTGACAGCTTTGTCATCACCACAGAGGGCTGACTCGGCAATCGCAACGAACAATATCGTTAGCAACATTTTCATGTCGGCACCTCCCTTCTAAATATAATATTATCACTACTGTTTTGTATTGTGTTGAAAATTTCAAAAAAACTGTGATTTGCTATTTTTTAGATTACGTATTGTTTTTGGTCAAGTAATTTTATACAATATATTCATTAATTATATTAGTAATATAGTATTATGGATTACACAATCGAAGCATTTGTTGAAAAATTATTGAAAGAAAAGGGTATATCAGGTTTAGATGATGCAACAATGAGACAGTTGAGAGATGACTTGGTTGTGCGTGTTGAAAATATTACTAATTCTCTGGTTCTTGAAAATATGCCGAAGGATAAGATGGATGATTTTGAAAAAATCCTAGACTCTGGAAACGAAAAAGATGTCCAAGAGTTTTGTAAATTAAATATTCCAAATATGGAAGAACTTGTGTCTACTGGCTTGCTTAAGTTAAGAAGTTTATATCTATCAGACACATTAACTCAATAATACTATGGCACTAGAAGAATTCTCAGGTAATAAACGCGTCGCCATAGTTGATACTAGTGAGGCTCTCGAAGAACAGGCACGTGATTTGGCGGAGGAAAGACTCTCAGCATCAAAGGAGGACCTTAAGGGCATTAGCGGTGTTTTTTCTAGAATTTGGAAACACAACCTGGCTAGAGAGTATTATAGACAAGTGGAAATTGCTAAAGCAAAAGCTGAAATATCAGAAGCTGGAGATCTTTATGTTGGTGAGGGTGCTGATCATTCTGTTCACGAAGCAGCGATGAGTTCTGTTGTTGATCGGTTTGTTCAAGAATACGAAGAAGTAATACATACAGACGCTGGTGAAGAAAGAAGAGTTGTTGGAAATGAAAGCCCAGAAAACCAACACCTAAATATGTTGGTTAGGGCTTTGATAAGAGAATACGCTTCAGGAAGAATTGATGAGGACAACTTTAATGAAGAAAAAAAGAGGGTTATTTCAGAGGCTACTGGTCTAGATGGAGAAGAGTTGGAAAATACTGTAAATCATACTGACAATATTTTTGATATTGCTAAACAGGCGAAGCTGGCTGTTGAACACGGAGCAAGTCTAGATCAAATAGATAAAGAGATTGAGATTGTTGTTGGAAAGGCAAAGTTGGGTGTCAGAACTGAATCAAATTTTAATACAGTAGATAGGATTGTGTCTAAGCTACAATCATCCAGAATCGGGCAATTCTTTAATGAAACAACTATTGCTACTGGTGTTGCTATAGGATATTCACTTACTGCTGGCATTTCAAATAAACTAGTGAGAAGTAAAGCGCTTGCATGGGGCACATTAGGCGCTTCTGTAGTTATTGGTGGTGTTGTGGCTGGTGCAAGAGAAAGTGTAAAAATTGAAGATGAAAGGAGACAGCATTCTCGTGAAAGAGCAAAGGGAAAAGAAGCGAGTGTTGAATCAGAGCGACGTTCTGAAATGGAAAATTTAATATATAAGACAGTATCTGCGACAACAATTAGTGAATCATTAAATACACTAACTGATAAGATATCTAATCATGAGGAATTTCTAAATGCAGTTATGGTTTTAGCGGAAGCAGAATCAAGAATTAGTTTGTCTGATGTTGAAAAAATCGATCTAATATCTTATCAAGATTTTGGCAAAATAGAAAAAGAAAGATTAGATCTTGATATAGCTCGTGCAAAAGCAAAAATAAAGCTTCGTAGTCTTGTAGAAGATGGAACAATAACATTGCCAGATGGAAAATCTTTTGATGATTTTTATAATACCGTTGTTAATCAGCAAATGGATAATTTAGAGGAAGGAGAAGGTGGTTTAGATGAAAAAGATAGATTATTCAAGAAAATGAAGCGAAAGAAGATAGCTGGCGCTGTATTCAAATCAGTTACAAGTGGACTAGTAAGAGGTGGAGTTGCCCAATAAACTGGAGCTTTGTGAAATGATCATAAGGAAGGTTTGATGGAGCACTTCTTTGGCGAACATACTGAGAGAGAGCCAAAGAGTGTAACTGCTTTAGAAGGTATGAGAAGGTGGATTCTCGGTGAAAAGGTTGAAGCTAGGGGTTTGCATCAAGCGTTATTACCGGATGGATCAAAAGTGGTCTTACCTGATGGTGTTGAAATAACACCAAACTTGAATACTAGTCATGAATTTGTCTTTTCTAAGGATGGTGAAGTTATTTCAGAGCATATAAAGTTTGAGAACGGTAGCCTAACTCCAGAGTCAGAGGATATATTAAAGCAGCATGAGGTTAATATTACTCGTGGCGTCACACATCTAACTGAGCAAGCTGAAGTAAACAGTACTCCGCAGGAAGTAGTTAGTAAGCATGAAGATCTATTTCACAAGGTCCACAGAAAGTTTTGGTACGATAATGATACTTCGAGAATTGATAAAAATGAACTCAAGTTACATTTCGGTGGTCAAAATGGTACAGGAATAGGCTCTGATGGTAAGTATGTTTTCAATGTGGCAAAGATGACTCCTGATGGATCAGTTCATGACAACCTGTCAGTAGATACTCAAAACGCCATAAAAGAAGGAAAGTTAAAATTACTACTTTCTCTAAGTAAGGAAAGTCAGTTTAATGCTGTAGAGGTTCCTATTGATGAGTATGGAAATGCAATAATTGATCCAAATAGTGAAATCGGAAAAATATTTTTTGTTAATGAAGGGGGTCATTTAAAGTTTATTGGTAAGTTTGCTGAAGTAGGTCACGCTGTTGGAAAAGCGGGCGATGGTGGTGACCAATTTGAGATTTTGTCGACGCATGTGGGGGAAGGTTCGCGTGGAGTCGTAAATGTTCAAGATGTGGTTAAAGATGTTCCAGTTACAAACTTTGATGTAGTAGACCATGAACCTTTTGTTGAACCACCTATGTTTATTCCAGTAGTTGGAAGAACGCCTTTGGAGCCAATGGAATCAAAGAGATTAACAGACCGTACAAGAGAATATTATTATTCTAACGGAAATGAGGATTATGGTCTTTTGGATCGTAAAAAATATCGAGAAAGAATGTCGAAAAAAATTCTGGAAGATAAAAATATCGACCTAAGTAAGGATGATTTGGAAATCATAGTAGAATACCTAAATAATGAAGACCCAGGATATATCGCTGAATTAAACAAGCTTATAGAGGGGACTAAACCAATTGGTAGTGATATAGAAACAGTAATTACTGTTCCTGCTTACCAGGAAGGCAAGAATTTAGAAAAAACAATTCGCAGTTATGCAAAATTAA
>CAYQQL010000005.1:0-16112 GCA_964420095.1 uncultured Candidatus Saccharibacteria bacterium
TCACAACAATATTCTAACTTTTCATTTTCTAGATTTTCTTTTCTTATAAAATTTTTAGTTTTCTCTTCCCATTTTTGAAGTCCAGAAAAATCAAAAGCGTCATCATACGACCATTGTCTTATTTCATGCTTAACTTTTACAAACTCCTTTAGTGGTTCACCGCCAACCCTTTCGTTAGGGCTATTCTTTTTAAGCTCTGGATGCGCTTCTTCTAGACGCTCTAACTCTGAAACGAGAGAATCATAAGCTTCATCGGAAATCTCTGGTTTGTCATATGTATGATACAGATTTCGGTGCTTCTCTATTAAAGCTTTCAGTTTTTCTGCCCTATTTTTAACTTTAGGATCTACTTTTGACATATATGGAATAATAGCAAAAATTAGAAACTAATACCTCCTGGTGAAGATACCTGCCAAGCCCATGTTGGTCTAACAGAATCATAAAAAGGATCAGAGGATGAATATCCACTCTCCGAACTACAATGAGATAAAATCTTGTAATTAACTCCGTTTGATATATATATGTAAGCTAGATGCCACCCAGTACTACAACCACCCGAAACCTGACTCAACTCTGCTCCTCTGGGGTCATGAGGAAATGTTGGCATATAATTTGGAGTTAAACCTGGAATCCAGTCGGCGTTAATATATGCAAGGTCACCGACCTCAGAAGACTTCCAAACCATTCCAGTATTTGGATAAGTTCCATTTGCACTTTTATAAGCCTCAACTGCAGATTGAAGTTTTAATAATGTTGCCTTTCTTATTGAATCATTATCCTGCTTGTTTTCATATGTAATTGAGACTCCTCTTTCATACCTTCTTGGTGATGTTGTATCACAAGTATTATATCCCCTAGAATCTATTGTTGTATAACCATTAGCTTTTTTAGCAACAGTTACTATGGCACAACCTTTTGTATATGTTAGATAAAAAGTACTTGTTGCATTTGTAATCCCACCGCCAACCACACTGTTTGCCGTAGCACTTGGAGGAATAGATTGTGAACCTGTCTTTATTATTTGATGATTACAAAGAATAGATCCTGGAGTAGCTGTAGCAAAAGGACTTAAATCTGCGTCATTTAAATCCCAATACTTTGCGCACTCCAGACCACTGTCCGCCGCAAAAAACGCATACTGTGACTCTTCATTAGAGGTTGCAAGTTTTAATTGCTTTACAGCAACATCACTTAACATAAAACCTATAACCAACAACATGGATGTAACTACAACTGCAACTACCAATGTAAAACCTTTGTTTTTTTTCATTTTACTGACCGTTAAATAATGATTCTTTTATTTGAAAAGATTTTGCTAAATTACCAGTATTCCAACTCATTGTAACAATTATTTCAACTTCTGTTGAAGATATTGGTGAAATTTGCACTTCTCTTTTAAAGTTAGATGCTGCCCAACTTGCTCCAGATGTATAACTAAATGCTCCAGTTGTAGAATTCTGTTTTAGATTTTGACATGTTCCAAACCCTCCAGCACAATTTGCAACAGTTTTTGTATAAACATCTACAGTACAAGTTTTTTGAGACACACCAGTTCCTCCATACCAACATGCATCAGAAGTTAATTCTGACAATCCATGTAGCCAGTCTACAGAAGAACAAGTCCCCGTAGAAATACAATATGTATCATTAAGCGCATTTTCATCTTTCAAATTTTTAATAAACTCTACAGCTTCTTGAGCCAGATAAAATGCGGTTACCTGATCTTTTACAATAAGAGAACTCTTTAAGCTACCCTGCACAGCAGTAAATGTTGCTAATATAGAAACGGTCAAAATACTTATAGCCACCAGAGACTCAACTATTGTAAAACCTTTGTTATTTTTTGAAATTTTCATAGATTTTATTGTGTATCAAAAAGTCTTTGTGAAACCGCAGTTTGTATTGCAAAAGTAGATTTAATAGTTGGCTTTGAGCCTACATAACCTTTAATAATTATGACTATCATAGGTTGTGCAAAATTAAGACTTGAATATTTTGCCGAACCATAAACATAAAACTTTAAACTCTCAATGGTAACATCCGAACTAGTTAAATATGATGGTGTAGCAGAGCCTCCAACGTATCTTGTAATACGATTATTTTCTAACTTATAAATATAATTTACGCCAGATGATGAATACAAAGATATTGAGGATGCTCCATTTACCATATCAGGACAGTCACTTGGAAGAGTCAAAACTACTGGATTAGTTATAGAATCAGAATCACAATGATAAAGGTAACCGAAACGCATTACTCTTGTCATTGATTCTAAAGTTATATTTAGATTGTCCATAATGGATCGCATACTTTGTGATTTCCGATTTCCTTCTATAACACTGTATATAGACCCCATACTTATGGTCATTACAACTATAAATATAGTCGAAGAAACCATGATCTCTATCAAAGTGAATCCTCCTTTTTTACTTATTTTTTTTATCTTATTGAATTTCATTATAAATATTTACTATTGGAAATTTACCTGACCTGTTTTTTCTACCGTTATTGTAACAGTCTTACCCTTTGGAGATGTTAAAATAACCTTACCTGTATTATTGGTAACTATATAATTATTACTGCTATCAACAAAGTATATTATTGAATCTGGATCAGGGCGAAGAAAACCTATATACATCCTTGTAGCGTTTGGAGGTGGGCAAACCAAATCCCCACAAATACCACTTATCACAACATTACTTTTATATGTTCCCTTTTCAATACACTCTGTGCCACCAGTACCACAACCAGTTCCGACATCATATCGACCGTTAACATTTTTATCAACAAATAAATAATAATCCGAACTTGAAGTGTCAAAGTAAACAGCATAGGAATAATTAAAATTACCCCCAGAAACAGAAGCCTCCCTAACGTTTATCGCATAAGCTTGTGCTTGTTTTATTAAAGATGCTATATCCTGAGCCGATGCTGTCAAAGCAAGTCTGTCGTTAAAATCAGAATAATTAAAGAGCACAAAGCTCGTTATTATGGTTACTATTGATATAGAAACCAAAAGCTCAATTAAGGTGAAACCTTTTAAAGATTTTATGGTTTTCATAATTAAATCAATAACTCTTTTATACCCAACACATCGATTCCACTAAAAAATACAATAATCATGGCTAATATAAGAAATGGGGCAAAAGGAATTTCGGAACTAGCACCAACTCCATTGTTTTTAGATAATTTGCTCCTTACCATAATAAATATGCTGTACGCCGCACCTATCCAAAAAGCTAATACTACAGCATTTAAACCAGAAGAAAGCCCTATAAATGCACCAATACCAAAAACGAGCTTAGCATCACCAAATCCCATCCAACGACCAGATGACACGAGCCACAACAAGGCAAATGGTGTAAATAAAATAAGAGGTGCAGACAAATCTAGATAATCCAAAAACGAAAGATTAAAGTCTTTACAATAAGCAAAGACGAAGAAGCGAATTAACCCAAGGAAAATGAAAGTATATACTAGCCTATCTGGAATTATCTTATGTTTAATGTCATATATACAAACAACCAACAAAAGAGAAAAAACCACTGCATAGTAAATAGAAAATAAAACAGAATAGAAAAGAGCATTCTCCAAACCAACATACATTGGCCAAAGCATGTACTGTCTCAAACCAATCAATACAAATATTAAACCTGTAGAAGCCTCAACAATAGGATACTGAAGTGAAATCTCTCCGTGACAAGATCGGCATTTACCTCTTTGAAATAAAAAACTAAATAAAGGTATTAACTCATACCATTCCAATGTTTTGTTACAATCGAAACATTTTGATCTTCCTGAAGCAAAAGAAAGCCCACTGTTATATCGCAAACCTACTACATTAACAAAACTACCAACAATCGTACCGAATATAAAAAGTAGTATGAACACTAGCTCCATACAGCTATTATATTATTAAAATGAAACATTTGCACCAAAGATACTAACAATTAAACTCTGACTCACCTAGGGACAAACTGTTATTTTTCCAGCACCAGCTGGTTTGGCTATCTGTTTTGAACTACCAAGGCTATCTACACACCAAACCTGAGCACCACCTGGTGAAGACTTTAGTGGAACCCACGCAGCCCATGCGGTACCAGAAACTGTCGATGTACATTCACCCACAATACCACCACTTGCATTCTTAGCAGCGAGTAAAAGGTCGGGTATTTTACCCTCTGCGCAAATAACCCTGTATCCAACAGCATTAACATCAAAGTAATTTTCCGCCTCTGATCTCATTGAAGCTAAACTATTCTTTATTGTCGCATCAAAACCACCAGCTCTGGCGGCATTAAGAAAATTTATAACAACTGAAGACAAGATACCTATTATGGTAATCACTACCAACAACTCTATGAGTGTAAAACCTCTAATAGTTTTATTCTTATACATTATTTTCTAATTTAGCAAGAATTCTTTAATTGTTATTAATAATAAACTATTTATTTTAAAAAATATAGTTACGTATAACAAAAAAACCGCAAAGTGCAGTTTTTTTGTTATACGTAACTATATTTAAATTAAGGTAAATTGGCGTTCACACAGTCAACATCACTGACAGCATTAGTGAAATTTGCCAAAACAATTTGCATGGAATTGCCTGAACTATCTACACACCAAGCATTAGCTGGATCTGTTTTTAAGGGAGAAGCAATGACATACCAAGTAGAATCCCCTGCACAGGAAGCTTCATTTAATCCGTTCTTTACTATTGCATCATCAATTTGTTTCTGAACTACAGGATCATCCGTAACAGAACTAGGTTGACCTCCAGCTCCACAAGTAGCATTAAAATATACTCCTACGGGGCCATAGTTGCTACTAGTGTCATAATAGACTTCTGCTGCTGCTCTAATACCAGCGATGTCTGCTTTAATAGCAGCATCTGATCCTTTTGCTCTTGCTGTGTTTAGTGAAGCAAGAACAACAGATGACAAGATACCAATGATAGCAATAACCACCAACAATTCGATAAGTGTAAAACCTCTGTTAAATTTATAATTCATACTATATAAAATTATTTAAATAATTATTGTACTAATAATAAAACATTTATTTTATAAAGTATAGTTTGTTATAAACAAAAAACCGCATTAAGCGGTTTTTTGCACATTGTAAAATGTAGAAGGATATTATGTGTTTGCAGCTACACAATCAGTATCTCCGTTAGCGAAATTGGCGAATGTAATCTGCATTGAGTTACCAGCACTATCTACACACCAGGCATTAGCAGTACTCGTCTTTAATGGAACAGCAATAACATAGGCACTATTTGTCCCGTTACATCTTGCTTGAGTACCTCCATTTTTTGCAACCGCATCTACTATTTGCTTTTGAACAGTAGCATCAACACTAACTGTTAATGCTGTACCAGCTCCTGAACAAGCAGCATTGTTATAAGCACCAGCTGTACCATAGTTTCCATTAGCTGTGTCATAATAAACCTCTGCAGCAGCTCTGATACCTGCGACGTCTGCCTTTATAGCTGCATCTGATCCCTTACTTCTAGCTGTGTTTAGTGAAGCAAGAACAACAGATGACAAGATACCAATGATAGCAATAACCACCAACAATTCGATAAGTGTAAAACCTCTGTTAAGTCTATTTTTCATAATTAAATTTTATAATTTTATTACTAATTTTTATAATATAACCTCCATAATTATTCGACCATCGCTCTCTTTTCAGAGATTACCGTTTTATATAAACGAATAGATATATTATACGGCTGTATTAGAACTAATAAAAGTACCCCTGTGGATAAGCGTAGTTCTAAGCAGCAGAAGCTATATTATATATAGGCATCAAAACCGCAGCCAAAAGCACACCGACTCCAAGCCCAAGAGAAACAATCATCACAGGCTCTATAAGACTGACCAGAGTATCCACAGCTGTCATAACCTCTCTTTGGTAGAAATTTGAAAGAGATTTTAGAATTTTACCCAATTCCCCTGTCTCTTCTCCAACCTTTACCATCTGGGTAAGAATATTTGGGATTTCTTTATGCTGAGCAAAAGCATTTGATAAAGATGTTCCTTCTTTAACTTTTTGTAACGCATCATTAAGTATATCTCTATACATTATATTATCCACAATAGAAGAGGTTATTTCTAGAGCTTTTAAAATCGGTATTCCACTAATAATCATTGTGTTCAAGTTATCTGCTATACGAGATAAGTAAAGTTTTCTATACAAATCACCCACATATGGAACATTAAGTTTGAGAGTGTCAAAATATGCAGACCCTTCTTCTGTCTGAGCATATTTCCACCCCATAAAACCCAAAACAACCAACCCAATTGCCATATAGATACCGTAATTTATAAAAAAACTACTTAAATTTAAAACTATAGATGTATATATTGGTATAGGCTGGCCAGAGTCAGTTATCATCAAAGCAATTTTAGGAATTATAACTGTAAGCATAAGCACCATAACAGCTAGAAAAGTGAATATGATAAATGCAGGATATATAAGAGCACTTTTTGCTTTTGATGTAACAGCATATGTCCTATCGAGATAGTCTGCAAGATAGTTAAATATTTCATCCAGTTTTCCAGACTCTTCACCAGACTTAACCATATTTACGTAAAAGCCAGAAAATGTATCAGGATACTTTGATAAAGCCATCGATATAGAACTTCCCCCTTGAATGTCATCTGAAACTTGAGACAGATATTTTGAAAGCAACTTATTATCAACCTGTGCAGAAAGCAATCTAAAAACTCTTAGAGCGGATATTTGAGCTGAAAACAATGTTGCTATCTGTCTAGATAATATAACTATATCTTTGTTTGAAACTTTATTAAAAATAGCTAAATTTGATAGGTCAAAGCCTTTCTGTGACTCATCTACAGAGTTAATTTGTGAAATAACCAATCCATTGCTTTGTAATTGCTTTATCGCAACATCAACATTAAAAGCCTCAACAGTTCCTTCTGTAAGTGAACCAGTCTTATTTATGGCTTTATATTTGAATATCATAAATTTATATCATTCTATCTAAACCTTTTGGATTCTGAGTGTGTAGATAAGCATTTTCTATAGAAATCTCACCTGCCCTAACAAGATCACTTAAATATCTATTCAAATCTATCATACCCTGATCTGAACTTGTTTCAATAACAGAATTTATTTCGTGTATACGATTCTCTCTTATCAAGTTTGCAACAGCACTATTGTTTATAAGTAACTCTACAGCAGGAATAAGCCCTCCTGAAATTCTGGGTATTAGTCGTTGAGAAAAAATACCAAGTAAGCTTGAGGAAAGCTGACTTCTAATCTGTGATTGCTGTCTTGTATCAAAGGAATCTATGATACGGTCTATGGTCTGTGCTGCATTGTTAGTGTGAAGTGTAGAAAAAACCAAGTGACCAGTTTCTGCAGCGGTAACAGCTGTAGAAATATCTTCTGGAGTTCTCATTTCACCTATCATAATCACATTTATGTCCTGTCTAAAAGTCCCTTGAAGTGCTGTATGAAAATCTGGTGTATCTTCTAAAACTTCTCTCTGATCTATAATAGATTTCTTTGACTCAAAGATATATTCTACAGGATCCTCTATAGTAACTATATGCTCTAGACGTTCTTGATTGATTATTTCAATCATAGAGGCAAGTGTTGTACTTTTTCCCTGACCAGTAGGACCCACAACAAGAAAGAAACCCTGCTTTTTGCTTGTAAAATTCGTAAGAATAGAAGGCAATTTTAATTCTTCAAGTGTTTTTACATGTCGAGGTATAATTCGAAGCGCTATACTTATCTTACTCAACTGAATAAATGCATTACCTCTAAATCTTGCGATTGTTCCACTATTATATGCAAAGTCTACTTCTTTTTTTGTAACAAATATTTCCTTTTTAGAATCATCAATCATTTCATCCAAAACACCCTTTACATCCTGTTTTGACATAACGCCCTGGTTTACAAGAGGAATCAAAATACCAGAAACACGAATAGCTGGGACCCTACCCTCTCCAATATGTATATCTGAAGCACCTTCTTTTAAAAGAATTGCAATCAAAGTGTCTAATTGTTTTTTATAATCTGTTGCCATTTATTTTTGTTTATTTTTATAGACAGAAAGCACCTGATCAACGACTTCCGATGGAATTGTAGTTGCTTTTATTATATAGCCATCAACACCAAATACCTTTGCTTTATCAAAATCATCTGCCTGATTTGTTAACATTATAATAGTAGACTCAGGCAATAATTTTTCTTCTCTAATTTTTTTAAGAAGATCTAAACCATCCATACCAGGCATTATTATATCCATAAGTATAATGTTATAGACATTTGTGCGAATTTTTTCTAGAGCAGATAGACTATTTGATGATGTATCTATCTCAAGACCTGACTTCTTAAACTTCATGGAATACATATCGAGAAGAAACTTGTCATCATCAATAAGCAATATTTTTATTTGTGAATTTTCTGCCATACTTTATTTATTATAACATATTGACCTCTTCGAAAGGAATTAATTTATGCATTGCTTTAATAATTGCATCTTCTTTCATTGTTATCATTCCTTTGGCTCTTACAAGTTTTGCAATTTCAATTTCATTTGCACCTTTTAGTATCAGATCCTCAAGATCTTTACCCATTTCCATAACTTCCATAACAGCAACTCTACCCCTCGTTCCATTTGGGCATTCTGGACTTTCACCCGCTTTGTACACCTTATCTGTAAACTCTATTTCATCTTTAAATTTCTTTGGTAGGTCCTCAAACTGTTTATCTATCATAACTTTTATACTTCCCTCTACAGGCATAGGCACACCAGCATCTGGGCATAGTCCAAGCGCAAGGCGTTGAGCAATAGCCAATATAAGGGTTGGAGCAATAAGATAAGGATCGATTCCCATATCTATAAGTCTTGGGATAACGCCTACTGCTGTATTGGTGTGGATAGTCGAAAGCACCAAGTGACCTGTCAAAGCAGCCTGTATAGCAAGTTGAGCAGTCTCTTTATCTCGAATCTCTCCCACCATGATTATATCTGGGTCTTGTCGAAGAGTGGTACGAAGTCCAGATGCAAATGTATAACCAATCTCTGATTGAACTTGGGATTGTGATATGCCTTCAATGTTATATTCGATAGGATCCTCAAGTGATAGAACATTTTGATGCTCTCTATCAAGCTCATTCAACATCGAATAAAGTGTTGTGGTTTTTCCAGATCCAGTTGGGCCAGAAATTAGTATGAGACCATACGGTTTATCAATCGCATCCCTAATAAGTTTTATATTCTTTGGACTAAGACCCAGTTGTTCCAAAGTTTTAATACCTTTTTCTTGATCAAGAAGACGCATCACAACTTTTTCTCCAAAATATGTTGGAAAAGTAGAAACACGAAAATCGATTTTTCTTCCCTCTATTCTCGTTGTAAAACGACCGTCCTGTGGTTTTCTTCTTTCATCCAGCCTCATCTCACTCAAAATTTTTATACGAGCAACTACAGCAGAATGAACCTTTGACGGCAGAGTCAAACTTGTATTCATTACACCATCAACACGAAAACGAACTTTGACTTGTTCCCTCCATGGTTCAATGTGAATATCGGATGCATTTCCATCTGAAGCATACCGCAATATAGTCGCCACTATTCTTGTAACCGGAGCATCCTCTGAAATTTCATTTTCATTTGGTGTTTCATTCTCTGCTTTTGCTCTCTCTTCTGCTCTTGTCGTCTCAAGAGCCAACTCTGTTTCGAGTTCACTTAGTGTTTTAGAAACTTCTGCAGTTATGCCTTTGTATTGTGAAGATATTTTATTAAAATCAGATTCAGTAATTAAAAAAATCTTAAAAGGCATCCCTATCTTTGTAGAGATAAAATTCAATGCATCTCTTGCCTCTATATCATCAGGATCAACCATACCAACCTCAAGAACTCCGTTTGTAACCGCCAAAGGCACAAAACGATAGTGAGAAACTGAATCCTCTGGTATATAAGACAGAATTTTATCTGACACATCCTTGCCAGTTAAGTTTTTTGTTGGTATATCAAAATACTCTCCTTTTGCAAGCAATATATCGTGAGGCGAAACTCCGTTTTTTATTAAAGATTCTTCTACTGTTATTCCTTGACTAACAGCATCATCAGTAATTTTATTTACGTCTTTTTGATTAACGATTTTCTTTTGTACTAAAATCTGAATTATATCCATATTAAGGTTTTGGCTTTGCTTGCACTTTAGAAGTTTGGATTGTTCCGTCTTCTGTTCCTATTGGATCAAATGGATTTGGTCTACCTTGTTCTTCAGGTGAAATGACAGACGAAAAATCAACTAGACTCAAAAATGCCTTATTTGAAAAAATTGATTTATCAATTTTTAAATCTTTAAGTTTCGTAACCAACGCCACAACATCCTGACTTGTTGTTTCAGCTTCGATAGACTCATCTAGAATAACACCATCTGTAGATTTATTGTATAGACCGTAACCAAAATAAGCCAATAAAATCATTGTAATTGATACGGCTATTAATTTTTGAATAAGTCCTGTAACCATATTATTTTAGAGAATAAGTATTTACTACTAAAGAAACCTTAACCAGAGAACCTGGCTTAGTATTATCTGACAGTTCTACATCCAGCCCAACAACGTCTATAACTCTTAAACTTGTCTCTATATCATCCAAAAAACCCAATACGTCTGAATACTTACCGATAATACTAAATGACGCTGAAGTTGTCCTATATGTTGGGGCAAGTAAACCGTTCGGGTCATCCTGCCTAGTGTCAGATCTATTATCTGCTGTAGTAAACCCATCCAAAGAAAGCTTTCTTTGGTTTGCCATACTAGTTAAATCATTGATAAAAGTAACTGAGTCAAACTTATCTGGTACAGCCTTAGTCAATCTATCCATATCTACCTGTGATATAGTGTTGTAATCCTGTAATATTTGGTCTCTTTTTGCATTCAAATCTATCGCTTCTTGAATTACGGTTTTATAATCACTATTCATTTTAGCTAGCAATTTTACCTTACCAGCAAGAGGTACTATATAAAAATAGTACATGAAGATTGAAATTATAACTACTAATATTGGTGTTAGTGATTTCATTTATGGTTCAATTTGTGACTCATCAGTTGCAGCTGACTCTGGCTGATCCGCCGGAACATCTTCTGATTTCATATAAGAAATAACAGTAGTGTCTATGCCAGATGTAAAAGTAATTTTCACATTACCATTATCTTGTAATGAAAAATCACCAAACACAGGATTTACTATATATGGATTTTGCGAGAAGATATTTGATTGCTCAACAATAGCGTTATATGTTTGCGCTTCACCCGCCATTGTTAATGTTGGAATATTATTCAGCTTGCTATAACTCAACTTTGTAAGTCTGACTTTCTTCACTATTAAATCTTGCATTAAATACAAGATCTCAGATGTAGACACATGATTATTCATAATTCTCCTAGTAGAAGAAATCTTGGCATCCACATCCACCAACTCTTGCACTTTCTCGACTTGATAGTCAGCCTTAGCTTTTTTTAAATCTTTATCTGCTTTACCTATCTGATTCAGCAAGATCATTTTATACAAAAATAATCCTCCAAAAGTAGCAAGAGAGATAACAAATATAGTGTTGGAAATCATAGATATAATATTTATATCTCTTACAACATTTGAACTATGACCAGGTTCATTGATTATAGATTTCTTAGGAATGAACGATGTTTGGAATGTTGGTTGCATATGTTATAAGTAATTATAGTACAGCAAAAACAAAAATACTATGCAGATATGTGCAAAACTTTAAACTATTCAATCTAATCCAACTCTTGTAGTTTTCTTAATGCTATTCCAACAGCAACAGCAAATTCTGGACCGGTTTCTTTTAACACTTTTTCTAAAAATGCTGGGGCAACTACCTTTGAAAATGGGTCTCCAGCGACAACTTCTGTTTGAAAAATATTTTTTGCCACATCAACAACCCCCTTCAATGCACTGCCCCCACCCACAAGCAACACCTTACTAACGTTTTTGTTATATTTCTTTTGATACGCCATAACAACATGACTTGCTTCAGAAAAAATATAGTTAAGTGTAAAAGAAGCAACGTCTTTTAGTGCTATACCACTAATATCACCCAATAAACCCTTTTCTCTCTTTAAATATTCAGCATCCTCCATTGATATACCCACTGATTTTGAAAGTTCATCTGTTATATTATGAGATCCCCTATCAATCATATGAGACAAACGAAGTACCCCTTTCTCAACAATGTATAATTTTGTTGTAGATGCCCCCATATCAATTATCATTATTGGGGAAACTTCTTCATCCAAAACTGAACGTATTGTACTAAAAATCTCTATCTCAAAAAAACTCGTTGATAGTCCAGTTTTAGTAACAATATCTTTATAACGATTTATAGTATCATTGTGTAAAGCAACTATTAAAACCTCCATTTTCTGCATAGTATCAGATCCGTTTTCAGTAGATGATGAGTCTGTATTTTTTTCTTTTGGTATTATGTACCAATCCAAAGTAACTTCAGATATTGGCACGGGTATGTATTTTCTAGCTTCTATTGGAACCATTTGTTCCAGCTGTTTTTTATCAACAACTGGCATGTCTATTACAGTCATCAAACTTGATGAAAACTGTATTGCAACACCACAATCTCTTGTTGTGATATTAACCTCTTTCTCCTTTAAAATATCATTTACAGCTTCTATGATCTTTTCCGTTGAAAGATTCGTTGACTCACCCACCCCTTTTCCAGAATAAGGTCCGAGTGCCAATTCCCCATAAGTTTCTAGTATGGCATGACCGTTCCTTTTACTTATTTGAACTATTTTTATTGAAGAAGAACCTATATCTACACCAAGAACGCTGGCGCTTTGTTTATTAAATAGTTTTGTAAAGAAATTAGCCATAGAGAATTTTGTTCCTATTCTGGTTAGTATAACACATTTATTGGCTGTATAATATGTATATGTTGAAAAATATACAAAATATAATGGGTTTTGTATTAGACAGCATACTTCCTCCTAGGAAAGATTTTGATATTGTTAAGAGACTTAATCCAGAAAAAATTTGCAAATTACCAAAACCTGAAAAAGTTATTGGTGAAGATTGGATTCATCCATTATTTCAATATAAGGATAAAAGAGTCAAAGCCATAGTATGGGAATTAAAATACAGAGAAAACACTCTTCCAATCGATACAATAGGCAAAATACTATATGAAGAGATAATATCAACTATTTCGGATATATTTATCTTTGACAATGATGCCAGTTTTGTCTTAATACCAGTTCCAATAACAAATTACAGAAGAATTGAGAGGGGTTATAATCAGAGTGAAATAATTGCAAAATCAATAATAGAACATGATTTAAACCATATTCTATTATATGCTCCACAGTGGTTAGAAAAAATAATAGACACTCCAAGACAAAGCCGTAGCGAGACAAAATACGACAGAGTGATGAATCTTCTAGATTCATTTAGAGCAAATCCTATGGTTAAAGGAAAATATATAATATTAATTGATGATGTGGTAACAACCGCCAGTACTTTAAAAGAAGCTCGTAAAGAGCTTCTTTTAAATGGATCTAAGCAAGTTTTAGCTTTTACAATAGCGCACTAAATATTCACTTGAAAGTCTTATCAAGGAAGTTTTTTATCTTTCCAACAACACTAGTTGAGCTTTTTCCAGTAGATGTCTGACTAGAATCAACAGTAGATGGTATTGCTTCTGTTGTTTTTTGCACAGAAATTGAATTAACAATATTGACTGTTACAGATTTTGAAACTGGAGACATATTTGCACCTCTACAAGTGATTACATAAGAAGAAGTTCTTGCAGGAGAAACAACCTGTGAACCAGACAAACTCTTACTACCCGCCCAACTACCCGAAGCTGTACATGAAGTGTAAGATTTTGATGACCATTTAATTGTCGATGATCCTCCTATTGTAATAGATGAAGGTGAGGCAGAGATTGTAACCAACTGAGATGAAGACGTTGTCTTATTTGTTGTGGTAGTAGTAGGTTTTACAGTGGTTGTTCCAGTTGATGACAATGTTGTAAATGAAAGTATATTTTCTCCCGATAAAACTTTTAGATTACCTGATGCGTCAACTGATTTTATCTTGAATACATATCTAGTTTTTGGATTTAAGTTGACCACAGTCATAGAGTGAACGGTTGATAATTCTGAATTCAGCCCTGTGACACAACCTGTTGTTGGACAATTTCCAACAAACTCTATCTGTCCTGTAGCTGGCTCACTAGTTTTCCAAGATATTTTTACAGAACTCTTTGTAATATTAGTCTTGTTAACACTAGAAATTACTGGGGCTATATTATCTACAGATGTATTTGCTTGTCCAGAGCCTGTAACAATAATTGTTACAGAATCTACATGTGTTACAAGATTCTCACCAGAACATGCCATTGTATACTTGGTTGTTTGTTTAGGAGTAACCACCTGAGAACCTGAGACACTCCTAACATCTGTCCAAGCTGTTGCCTGACAAACAGAGTAACCTGTAGAAGTCCAAGATATAGTTGAGGACTCACCTGCTTTTATTGTTGTTGGAGAAGCTGATATTGTGAAAGAAGGAGTCGAGTTTGATGTTGACCCACCGCTTGTCGAACCTCCAGTTGTTCCAGTTCCACCAGTACTACCAGTACCTCCAGTGTTACCTGAACCACTAGTACCCCCAGTACTTCCTCCTGTGTTTCCCGTTGTTCCTGTTCCTGTACCACCCGTATTTCCTCCAGTGTTTCCACCAGTTGTATTTGCAGGAGTAACATTTATAGAAGCAGACTGAACAGAAGATGCACCACCAGACCCACTACAAGATATTGAGTAGACTGAATCACTTGTTGGATTAACTGTAACTGTTCCAGATGTTCCCTTTGTTCCTGACCAAGCTCCACTTGCTGTACAAGTATTTGCATTGGTTGATGACCAAGTAATAGTAGAAGGATCTCCAGAAACTACCACAGATGGTGAAGCGGATATGCTTGCTGTAGATATAAGCGCAGCTGTAACACTAACAGTTGCAGACTGAGAAACTAAAGTTGTGTTTGCTCCACTACATGCAAGTGTGTATGTTGTATTAGCTGTCGGACTTATAGAAACTGAACCAGATGTTCCCTTTACTCCAGTCCAACCTCCACTAGCTGTACAAGTTGTTGCATTGGTTGTTGACCAATTTAACGATACAGGACTGCCTACTGTGACAGATGAAGGTGAGGCAGAGATTGTAACTGTTGCAAGTGGACTTATAGTAGTAACATTAATTGTGACTGATTTAGAAATTGAAGTTAAACCAGTTCCACTACATGTAAGTGTATATGTAGAGTTTGCTGTTGGGCTTACTGTAACTGTTCCGGATGTAGCTTTTGTTCCTGACCATGCTCCACTTGCTGTACAGGTAGTAAATACGGTTGATGACCAAGTGAGAGTTGATGAACTACCAGAGTTTATGTTTGTGGGTGATGCTGAAATACTTACAGTTGGAGTTGGAACAACAGGTGGAACAACAGTAACTGTAACTGATTTTGAAACCGCTGTAACATTTGCTCCGCTACATGTAAGTGTGTAAGTAGAATCAGTTGTTGGACTCACTGACACAGAACCTGATGTTCCTTTTGTGCCTGACCATGCCCCTGATGCAGTACATGTTGTGGCGTTTGTTGTTGACCAAGTGAGAGTTGATGAACTACCAGAGTTTATGTTTGTGGGTGATGCTGAAATATTAACTGTAGCTAAAGGTGGAGCTGTAACTACAACTGTCGCTGATTGAGAAATTGGAGTTGTATTTGCGCCACTACATGTAAGTGTGTATGTAGAGTTTGCTGTTGGGCTTACAGATACAGAACCAGATGTTCCCTTTGTTCCAGACCACGCTCCACTTGCTGTACAAGTTGTTGCATTGGTTGTTGACCATGTAAGTGTAGATGAATTACCAGAAACAATTGTTGCTGGAGAAGTAGAAATACTAACAGTTGCTGGAGGAGGAGTAGAAACGTTGATGGTTGTAGACTGAGAAACACCAGTCGCATTTGCTCCACTACATGTAAGTGTGTATGTAGAGTTTGCTGTTGGGCTTACAGATACAGAAC
>CAYQQL010000005.1:16212-21169 GCA_964420095.1 uncultured Candidatus Saccharibacteria bacterium
CCAGACCACGCTCCACTTGCTGTACAAGTTGTTGCATTGGTTGTTGACCATGTAATAGTTGATGAACTTCCAGAGTTTATACTTGCTGGTGAAGCAGAAATGTTAACTGTTGCTAGAGGTGAAGTAATCAAGCTAATTTTTATATTCTGCGAAGCTGAAACTCCCCCAGAACCAACACAAGTCAATGTATATGAGGCTTGAGCATCCGGCGGTGTAACACTTTGACTACCAGATGTTCCTTTTGTTCCTGTCCAATCACCAGAAGCTGTACAAGACACGGCGTTTGTTGTTGACCATGTAATAGTTGATGAACTTCCAGCTACAACTGAAGTTGGAGAGGCAGACATAGATATTGTTGGTGCTGAACCAGTACCAACAGAAACAGTAACTGACTGTGATGCAGAATTTATATTTGTTCCATTACAAGTCAATGTATAAGTAGTGTTTGCTGTTGGGTTAACTGTTGCTGTTCCAGATGTAGCTTTTGTTCCAGTCCATCCACCACTTGCTGTACAAGTTGTTGCTATAGTTGAAGACCATGTAATTGTTGCCGCTCCTCCAGATGAAACTGAAGTTGGAGAAACTGACATAGAAACAGTTGCAGTTTGATTTGTAGAAACAATAGGCCCACCAACAAAACCCGTAGGCTTAGTGATCGGTGTTAACGGAGCCGAAGAAATTGATGTAAATGGACAAGTTATTCCGTTTATTTCTGGATGGGAAGTTTTATCAGAACATGATGCTGGTGTTCCTCCTACTGCATAACCAAATTGAACAAAACTTTCAGTGTTTGTTAATCCACCCACTGGAGTAGAAACAAGTGCTATACAATTTTGTCCATACTGAAGAGAATAGTATCCTTGTGGCACTATTGTATTCGGATCTGCTTCGTTATAAAAGACTCTAAAGTTACTTCCAGGCACTTGATTATAATCAGTAACAAAAACCTCATCTTTCTGGATAATATTTCTAACGGCGTTAGCTGAGAAAACCAAATCTATGTTTTTTGTAGCAGTAACCATGGAGCCGAACTTAACATTTTTGACTACGGTCAACCTTGGTAAAATACCTATGGCAGAGCAATTAGAAGTCCACATGCTACTGACACTAATATTACTCTTGTAATTTCTTAGATATGTATTTTCTATTAATTGAGTACCCTGAGTGTCTGTACTAGGAGCTACTCCGATTGTCATACCCTGAATGTCAGAATTTTTAATCGTAATATTATTACTATAATAATCTGCACCTTGGTAACCAATTCCACAACAAGAAGCTGTATTTGGAGGAAGGTTACCACCTCTAATCTTAAGACCATCAAATGTCACATTGTAACTAGGATATTGCCAGACACCGTTATCTGATACATGCCATATTTTTAGATCTTTTATCACACTTACACCTGTAGCTCTTGGAGTTCTGTATTCAGATCCTAACCACCAAAAAGTAAAACCTATTCTTCCAGAGCCGTATATTTCATTATTTGAATCCTCTGGGATAACAATTGAGTTACCCTGTACTGTAGTATATTCACCTGGAACCATCGTATCTGCGCCTTTGAAATTTGGTATTTTTACATTACCCAAGTATTCATGCCAATATGCGATTCCCCATTGTCTAAAGTTGGCCACTACATTATTTCTCAAAATGTTATTTGGTCCTCTAAGCCAGATTCCACCTCCTTCGAATCCAAATTCTGTGCCTCTTTCATTTCCCCTGTTAAATGGATTACCATCCGTCCTAACTACAAAGTTATGGTCAAACACGTTCATTGTTTCATTACCATCCTCAGTCATTATTCCTGCTCCAGGATAATTATATACAACGTTGTCTTGTATTAAACCGAAATGACTATCATGAACAGTAATACCCCACTTAAATCTGTGTACACTTGAGCCCCCGTCTATAGCATTTCCAATAAGTGTAAACTGGTATCCATTTGATGTGGGAGACATCGGACCCATAACATGGTGCATATGCAAAGCATATCTACCTTTTTGGTTTGTTCCTGGAGCTAAAGGGTCAAATGTTGTTCGTCCAAGATCTTTGAAAGTAGCATACCTAATATCGGCATCAGCCATGTGTATCATTGCGACATGTCCACGAGTTCCTGATGGGTTTTCTGATCTTATCGTTATATTTCTCGTAAGATTACCCACGTGAGGTAAAAAGTCTAAGTTTCCATCCACATCCCTAGCACCTTTATGGTTATAGCTAAGAGCTCTATTTAAAGTAATTGTAGAACCTGAAATACCTTGTATCGTAAATTCTTCCCATTGTGGACTTATAGGATAAAAAGATGAGTCAACTTCATTTTGTTTATAAGCTCTTGTGTCTGGGATAAATATCCTGTCTCCAACCTGCCAACCAGAAGGTGCTTGTGATAACGAAATAGTATTTTGACCAGCTAGTGGTTCTGAGGCGACCTTAATAAAAGTCGGATTCTTCATTGAACCATTTATCCTAACTTTTCCTAATGACAAGAAGCCTGTGCCCCATTGTTCAGGATCAATATTTGTATCAATAGGTGTATTTGATATAACAATCTCTGCAGTTACAGAAGAACTAATTGGATTAGACACTGTACCCATTTCAAGATACCCATTACTCATAACCTGTAGATTTGTGACAGTAAGTTTAGTGTCTGTATTTGTCTTAAACTTTAAAGTTCCATTTATCGATATAGTATAGGCAACTCCTGAAGTTGTATCATATGTAATAGTCTGTCCTGAAGGAATAACTACAATATCTGAAGCAGTAGGAAGAACACCGCCTTGCCAAACAGAAGGGTCAGACCAGACACCAGACTTCAATGATACAATCTGTGGTTTTGTAAAATCTTGTGCAAAATCAGGCACATGATCAGTTCCCATAACTAATGCACTCGGTAATGAAGCCGCAAATGCTGTAGAAAGATAGGTTGTATATATGGCTGATGTAAGAGAAAAAGTCGTAATCAGAGCAACCGCCACAAACCCAGCCCAGTGAACATGATGATGATAATTTTTTTCATGCCAATTCTTATAAAAATTACTGTTATCACTAAACCAAGAATGTATTGTATTGATCATATGCCAATTATTATCTCACCAGAGATAAAAAAAGTCTATAAAATATCTAAACTTATCCACAAATATTTGGCGGAGACGGACGGATTCGAACCGTCGGTGCCGTTTAAAGGGCACACCTCTTTAGCAAAGAGGCACGTTAGACCACTCTGACACGTCTCCAATATGGCAAGATTATCACAAATAGGCTTTTTTTAAAATGTTGTGATATATTTACTTTTATCTTGGAGAGATGGATGAGTGGCTTAAATCAACGGTTTACTAAACCGTCATACCTTAATTGGTATCGCGAGTTCGAATCTCGCTCTCTCCGCCAGAAATCGAAATCGCATTTTGAAGCCGAAACGGGGTCGCGTCGAAGGCGCGACACTAATGCATTCCCCCCCGCCGAATCCAGAATCCAAAAGGGTTTTCCACGCTCCGCGTGGCTCGTCGTTTGCCAATACAATTCTATGAATAATCAAACCAAAAAGTTTTTCATATATACTCGCAAGTCTACGGACGACAAAGACAGACAAGTCCGCAGTATTGCTGACCAGTTGAGTGAGCTAAAAGAACTCGCGTTGAAAGAGCAACTAGAAGTGGTTGATGTCTTTGTCGAAAAGCAGACCGCCAAAATACCAGGTCGCCCTGTGTTTAACGAAATGATGTTGAGAATGGAAGCGGGCGAAGCGTCTGGTATTTTGGCGTGGCATCCCGATAGACTTGCGAGAAACTCGGTAGATGGAGGAAAAATCATCTACCTCGTTGATACTGGCGTAATCGTAGAAATGAAATTTCCAACTTTTTGGTTTGATCCGACACCGCAAGGCAAATTCATGCTCTCAATCGCTTTTTCGCAATCCAAGTATTATGTGGATAATTTGTCCGAAAATATCAAGCGCGGACATAGAAGCAAAGTGAAGGACGGAATATGGCCTCAAATGTCTCCGATTGGATATGTAAACGAGAAAGGAAAAGGTATCGTGCCACATCCCGAACTTTCGATTTTAGTTAAAAAGACATTTGAGGCATATGCAACTGGAAACTTCACTTTGCGGGAAGTCCGCGACAAGTTTAATGGGCTTGGATTGAAAAGAAAAAGCGGTAGAGAGCTTGCGGTGTCGAATTATCAAAAACTTCTCAAAAATCCTATTTACACTGGTCTAATGAGGTATAACGGAGAGATTTTTGAGGGCAAGCACGAACCGATTATTTCAAAGAAACTTTTTGATTCCGTTCAAGAAGTGATGATGAGAAAATCTAAACCGAAGTCGCGAGGATTGAAACCATTTTTGTACAGAGGATTTTTCCGTTGCGGAGAATGTGGTTGCTTCATTACCACCGAAACGCAGAAAGGTCATAACTATTTGCGTTGCACCAAACGGAAAAATCCTTGTTCACAAAAATATACTCGCGAGGAAATCATCACTTCCGAAATTCAAAAGGAAATCAAAAAAGTTTCTTTGCCAGACGATTGGGCTTCTTGGATGTTAGTGGAAAATAGAAAAGATATGTTGAGTGAAGCCCAATCGTCTACGCTTTTTGCAGACAACACAAAAGCCGATATTTCTCTTTTGGATTCTAAAATTGAGAAGCTGATGAATGCTTATCTCGAAAACGCTTTGTCGCTCGAAGAATATCGAGATATGAAAAACAAATTAGTGAACGAAAAACAGCTTCTCAAAGAGAAATTATCGGCTTTTGAGCAAAAAGCGAATAATCGGTTCGAACTTACCGAAAAGTTTTTGAAATACAATATGGAATTGGCAAACGAGTGTACAAATGAAGAAAAACTTCATTTGTACAAAAAAGTCGGTTCGAACTTTCAAATTAAGGATCGAACCGTCTTTTTTGAGCCACGCGGAGCGTGGAAAAACCTTTTGAATTCGGGAATTTTTGGCGGGAAT
>CAYQQL010000006.1:0-1873 GCA_964420095.1 uncultured Candidatus Saccharibacteria bacterium
CTCCAGGGAGTATCGTGGCCATTCGACCGATTAAAGATGGGGTTATTGCTGATTATCGAGTTACAGAAGCAATGCTAAGATATTTTATAAATAAAGCATTAGGCAAATACAATCTTTTTAAACCAGATGTGATGATATCCGTGCCCGCAGGAGTCACTTCTACAGAAAGAAGAGCTGTGGTAGAAGCAGCTATAAAAGCAGGCGCTAAAAATGCTTATGTTGTCAAAGAGCCCATCTTGGCTGCTATCGGAGCCGGTATCCCTATCCATGAGGCTATGGGGCATATGATAGTTGATATTGGTGGTGGAACAACAGACGTTGCTGTGATTTCTTTGGGAGGTATTGTTGCCTCGACCTCTGTAAAATGTGCTGGAAATAAAATCGACTATGCTATCGCCGACTATATAAAGAAAACTTTTAATCTTGGAATTGGCGATAAAACAGCAGAGGACATAAAAATAAAAGTTGGTTCTGCTATACCTTTGGATGAAGAACTAACTATGATGATAAAAGGTCGTGACTTTGTCACAGGACTTCCTCGAAGTGTAGAAATAAAAACAAATGAAATTGTAAAAGCAATAAGTAAAGATTTGCGAGAAATGATAAAGGCTATAAAAGATGTTTTGCAGGAAACTCCTCCAGAACTTTCTTCTGACATTATTGATCAGGGAATAATTATGACAGGTGGGTCGTCTCAGTTACGGAATTTTCCGGAACTTGTTTTTCGACGAACAGGTGTGAAAGCGGTTTTGGCAAAGGATGCTCTCTACTGTGTGGTGAAGGGAACAGGAATTGCTTTGGAGCATCTTGATATGTATAAAAAATCTGTTATTTCCAAAAGATAAATGTCTGTGGTAGTCTTTTTTGCAGATGGTATATTCGCAATTCTAACTCAGCTTAGTTTTAATCGTGGGGGAAGTTATGGTCTATAGGTTCAAGATCGACGGAAAGCTCATCGGTGAGTTCGTGGATCGAACTTCCATTCACAAAGCTCTGGTGGGTAAGGGGTATACCCCTATTGTGCCAGATTCTGATGGCTACTGCATCAGAGTTGATGGCGTGGTAACTGGAGTGGGTGAGGTCGTAGAGACTTTGCCTTTCGTTGATTTTGACGAGTTGCCAAAGTCGTGAAATTCCCCCCAGCAAGACTTTTCTTGCTGGGGGTTCGCCGTATATCTGTTTTTAAATTTTGTGGAGTATTCTGGTATAATGACATTATGGAAGAAATTTCAAGTTCATATAAACAGTCTGGAAATTTACATCATGCGTACTTTTTGGTTGGGGATAAAATAAATGTTTTGAAGGAACTCATTTCTTTTCTTGAAGGTCCATTTGGTTTTGAGACTTCTGGTAATCCAGATTTTTGGATAGGACAATTTGATAATCTAACAATAGACGACGCTCGCGAGATATCGCAGAACTCAGAAAGAAAAGACTTTTCTGGTAACAAGAAGATTTTTATTATTCAAACTGACTTCATAAGTCAGGAAGCACAGAACTCATTACTCAAAGTTTTCGAAGAGCCTACAGAGGGAACTCACTTTTTCATTGTGTCGCCACAGGATTCTCTTTTACCGACTTTGCGTTCTCGTATGCAAGTAATACATTCTGTTTCAGAATTTAAACAAAATGGTGAAAGTGTTTTGAAAATGAATATCAAAGAAAGATTGGCGAGAGTAAAAGAAATAACGGACGCCATAAGTGACGAAGAAAGCACAAAACAAGATGCTATTTCTCTTTTAAATTCAATCGAAAAGGATCTTTATGATTCTGGAGTAGAAAAGAACCATTCATTTTTAAAACTTTGCGAAGAAACTAGGGCTTCTCTGTATGATAGAGGAGCACCAGTCAAAATGATTTTAGAAAATCTACT
>CAYQQL010000006.1:1973-3515 GCA_964420095.1 uncultured Candidatus Saccharibacteria bacterium
GAATTTTCTGGTATCAGAACTGGTAGAGCAAACCCAGCTATTTTGGACGGTATAAAAGTTGAAGCCTATGGAACAGACATGCCTATTAACCAAGTCGCCAATATTTCTGTAGAGGATGCTCGTATGATACGAGTAACTCCTTGGGATATGTCACAGGCAAAACCAATCGAGAAAGCTATTATTGTATCTGACTTGGGCCTTTCTGTTACAGTGGATGACAAGGGTCTTAGAATTGTTTTTCCAGATCTTACATCTGACAGAAGATCTGCACTTATAAAAATAGCAAAGCAGAAACTAGAGGATGCAAAAGTTTCTTTTAGAGCAGAGCGAGAAAAGTCGATAAAAGAAATTGATTCTGCAGAAAAAGCAAAGGAAATTTCAGAAGATGAAAAGTTTAGAATGAAAACTGATCTACAAAAAGTTCTTGATGATGCAACCAGAGTATTGGAAGAGTTGTTCGCAAAGAAAGAGAAGGAAATCGCAGAATAAATAAATGTCTATAATAATATTTTTAATAATCCTAGCTGTTCTTATTCTCGTTCACGAGTTCGGGCATTTTATTGTTGCCAAAAAGTCTGGAATCAGAGTTGATGAATTTGGACTCGGTTTTCCTCCAAAGATTTTTGGCAAAAAGTGGGGTAGTACTCTCTACACACTAAACGCAATTCCTTTCGGTGGGTTTGTAAAAATATTTGGTGAAGATTCTCACGGAGAAGTTTTGAGTGAAGAAGATAAAAAGGGTAGTTTTGTCTATAAACCAAAATGGATTCAAGCACTCGTTCTTGTTGCTGGTGTTACTTTCAATATAATTTTTGCTTGGCTCTTGGTTTCTCTCGGGTTTGTTATTGGTATCCCAACACCAGTGGACTATTCTGGTTTTGGCAAAGTTACTAATGTGCACGTCGTGATCACTGAAGTTATGCAAGGTTCTCCTGCACAGCTGGCTGGTCTAAAATCTGGTGACTATATAACAGGCATTACATCCGGAAAAACTATTCTAAACGAAAAAGACATTGTTCCAGATAGTGTTCAAAAAATAATTTCTGAAACTGGTACAAAAAACATATCTATAACTTATGTCAGAGGAAAGGATGAACCAAAATCTATTGTTGTAGAACCTAGTGAAAAAATTGTAGAAGGTAAAAAGGTTATTGGTATAGCTATGGATGAAATAGGGACATTAAAACTTCCTATTCACCTCGCTCTGTACGAAGGAGCTAGAACTACATATTTGTTAACAAAAGGCACTGCTATTGGACTCTTTGGTTTTCTTGGAGACGCAATAACATTTAAGTCTGATTTTTCTCAAGTTTCTGGTCCTATTGGTATTGCTGGTGTTGTTGGGGAAGCAACAAAACTTGGTTTTACATACATTGTTTCTCTAACTGCACTTATTTCTATAAATCTTGCCATAATCAACCTACTTCCTTTTCCTGCACTAGATGGTGGAAGACTTTTGTTTGTTTTGATTGAAGGCATAAGAAGAAAGCCAATTTCTTCAACATTTACACGAAACGCAAACTTTATTGGTTTTGCAATACT
>CAYQQL010000006.1:3615-17895 GCA_964420095.1 uncultured Candidatus Saccharibacteria bacterium
AGCCAATTTCTTCAACATTTACACGAAACGCAAACTTTATTGGTTTTGCAATACTACTTATTCTAATGGTTGTTGTATCTGCTCATGATGTTATAAAGCTATTTTAAGTTAGTCTTGACGTTATATTTTTTTTATAATATAAAGATGCTAGATAAGTTTGCCAAAAGGTCTGGCAGTGATATCTGAAAGCAAGGGGACAGATATCTGAATACGAGAGCGCGGCTCGTTGCTAGATCAAGGCCATTGGTATTTTGTGCCCCGTCAACAAGTCTACAATTAAGGCTTCGCCAGCCGTTGTCTAAGCGGTTGATGAAAAAACAAAATACGCGATGGTAACACCCGTAACTGATTGGCTTGCCAACTTTACGGGTGTTCGTTTTATATTTTGACCCAGTTTGGCTTTTAAGATACTATTGTTCCTATGAGACAATCAAAACTTTTTACAAAAACACGAAAGGAAGTACCAGCGGATGAGACAGCAAAAAACGCTCAACTTTTAATACGCGCAGGATTTGTACACAAAGAAATGGCTGGTGTGTATTCTTATCTACCACTTGGGTTTAAGGTTCTTAGAAAGATTGAGAATATAATTCGTGAGGAAATGAATGCAATCGGAGCAAATGAAGTTATTCTTACTGCATTGCAAAGCAAAGATGTTTGGGAAAAAGTTGGACGTTGGGACGATGATGCGGTTGATGTTTGGTTTAAAACAAAACTAAAAGACAATGTCGAACTTGGATTAGGTTTTACTCATGATGAACAAATCGTAAATATTTTAACTGAATACGTAAAATCATATAAAGATCTACCATTATACGTATATCAAATTCAAACAAAGTTCAGAAACGAGATTAGAGCAAAAAGTGGAATAATGCGTGGGAGGGAATTTCTAATGAAAGACCTATACTCTTTCAACTCAACTTTAAAAGAGCAAGATGATTTTTACGAGAAAGTAAAAACAGCTTACATGAACGTATTTAATAGATGCGGAATAGGAGATAGAACTTATTTTACTTTTGCTAGTGGAGGAACATTTTCAAAGTATTCTCACGAGTTTCAGACAATTTCAGAAGCTGGTGAAGATATAATTTTTCTTGATGAATCAAAGAAAATTGCTATTAACAAAGAAGTATTTAATGATGAGGCACTTGAAGCAACAGGTGTAAAAAGAGAGAATTTGATAGAGAAAAAATCAATAGAAATAGGAAACATATTTAAGCAGGGAACAAAGTACACAGATCCGTTTGGTTTGAGTTACCAAGATGATAAAGAACAAAAGCAGTCTGTCTTTATGGGTGGTTATGGTATAGGGGTAACCAGATTAATGGGTACTATTGCAGAGGTGCTTTCAGATGATAAGGGGTTAATTTGGCCTAAAGAAATATCACCATTTGCTGTGCATTTAGTTAGGTTGGGTAACAGCGACGATGCTTTGGATTTTGCTGATAGTCTATATGTAAAATTGCAAAGTAAAGGAGTGGATGTTCTCTATGATGATAGAGACCTTCGTCCGGGAGAAAAGTTTGCAGACTCAGACCTTATTGGTATTCCTGTTCGGTTTGTTGTGAGTGATAAAACAGTTGCAGAAAACAAGATCGAGGTTAAGCATCGAAATAAACAAGATGCGGAACTTTCGTCGGAAGATGAAGCTTTGAAATTGATATAGATTTAAGTTCTCAGGATATTATTTTCTGGAGCGAGCTGAATAAATTCCAGCGAATTTATTCAGCCTGTCCTCAAGCGCAATCTGTCAATGAGCCACGCTGTTGCGTGGACTTTGACAGAACCATGCTTGCGCTTTGCGGAGTCTCCAAAAAATAATATCCTGAGAACTTTCTTAATTTAAAAATGATAAAAAACTTTGAACAATTTAAACGATTCCTTTCCAATGATATTGGTATAGATTTGGGTACTGCAAACACTCTGGTCTATATGCACGGAAAGGGTGTGGTTCTAAATGAGCCTTCTGTTGTGGCTGTAAACCAAAAGACTGGTAGAGTCGTGGCTGTTGGTAAAGATGCAAAGCAGATGCTTGGGAGGACTCCAGGGCACATTGTAGCAGTCCGGCCTCTTGTGGATGGTGTAATTTCTGACTTTGAAGTTACAGAAGAAATGATCACATACCTTTTGAACAAAGCCCAGAAACAGAATAAGAAACTATTAGGTCCACGCGTTGTTGTTGGTGTTCCATCTGGAATCACAAATGTTGAAATACGTGCGGTGAGAGACGCAACAAAAAATGCTGGAGCTTCTGAGGTTCATATTGTTGAGGAACCAATGGCTTCTGCTATCGGTATGAGACTTCCAATATTAGAGCCAGTGGGAAATATGGTTATAGATATTGGTGGTGGAACAACTGATATCGCTGTTATTTCTTTGGGTGGAGTGGTTCGGTCAAAAAATCTACGTGTGGCAGGAGATAAACTAAACAACGATATTATTTCTTATGTCCGCTCAGAATTTAAAATATTGATTGGAGAAAAGACGGCAGAAAATATAAAAATTTCTATTGGTGCGATAATCCCAGGTGATGAACCATTGGAATCAACAATTCGAGGTAGGGATCTTATTTCTGGTTTACCTCGTGAGGTTGTTGTGACGGATTCCGATATAAGAGAAGCTATATCACAGTCTATAAATACTCTTGTCGAAGGTATAAAAGAAGTTTTGGAAACTACACCACCAGAAGTTCTGGCTGATGTTATGCAGAGGGGGATATATTTGGCTGGTGGAGGAGCTTTGATAAAAGGTTTGGCTGAACTTATAAATGAATACACAAAAATACCAGTACACGTTGCTTTAGACCCACTAACTACTGTTTGTCGAGGAACTGGTATTATATTGGAACATATGGAAATGTATAAAGATGTTTTGATAACAAACAAAGATGAACTACCTCCTAAAAAGTAAACCAAAGAACGAACATAAAAAGATATTGGTTATCATTGTTATTGTGGCGGTAACAATTTTTAGTTTCAGTTTTTTTGCACCCAATTTTTCTAGAGGTTTGTTTTATAGAATAGCTAGACCACTCTGGCTGGGACAGAGTATCGTTACGGCTCCATTTCGTGGTATTGGTAATTTTTTCTCATTTAAGAATAATTTAATAAAAAAGAATCTGGAGTTAGAGAGTGAAAACGCCAGTCTGAAACTAAAGGAAATAGATTATGATATTTTGTTAAAGGAAAATCAGGAACTAAAATTAGAAATTGGCCGTAGGAGTGTAAAAAACCTAGTCTATTCTAGAGTCTTGTCAAAACCACCAAAGTCTCCCTATGACACGTTTGTTATAGATGTTGGTTCAAGTCAGGGTGTATTACAAGCAAATAGAGTTTATCTTTCAGATAACGTTATTATCGGTGTAGTGACTACAGTTACACCAAACACTTCTCTTGTTCAACTATTTTCTTCTGGAAATAACAAACAAGAAGCTATTCTGTCCAGAACTGGTGCTAGTTTTGAGCTTGTTGGTAAAGGGGGAGGTAACTTCCAGATAGAGCTTCCAAAAGATGCGGACGTTTTGTGGGGCGATACTTTTCTTTATCCGGGTATAAACTCTTCTGTTATGGGTAGTGTTTACTATATTGATGCAAATTCACAGAGTTCATTCAAAACAGCATATGTAAGGACTCCGGGTAATGTTTTTCAGACAAAATCAGTCTTCGTAGAGACCGCTATAAGGTAATTCTTCCTTGTGTGATATTATATTTTGGTGAATAAATTCACTACAAGAATAGGCCTTTTTGCACTAACATTTTTAGGTATTGTTTTTTTGCCGTGGTGGATATCTGTATTGTTTTTGGCTTACTTTGTTGCAAGCATTCCAATATATGCAGAAGTTATATTTTTCGGTTTTCTTTATGATGTGCTGTATGCTCCAAGGTTTCCAATGCCGTATACAGGATTGATTGTTGCCGTTGTGACACTTACTTTAGTTTCCATAATAAAAACAAGAATTCGTACATAGTTTATGTTCCATAGTTTAAAAAATTTATTTAGAAAGAGGGATTTAACAGGTGGAGGTGATATTGCCCCAGACGAGATTTTTCTTGATTCCCAGAATCTACCTGATTTTAACACTGACCAGTTTGAGGGACGAATAGAGAAACCTATATCTAGAAATGTTTTTACTATGGTCTATCTTTTTATTTTTATTGTTGGATCTGCGTTTGTATATAAAGTTTGGAATCTTCAGATAAATGATGGTGATGTATTTCGAACAAGAAGTGACAACAACAGTCTTCATAAAACATTTATCTATGCAGACAGAGGAGTGATTTTTGATAGAAACAAGGTTCCATTGGCTTGGAATGAAGCAAATCCGAATACAGACGACTATTCTTTACGCGCTTATGCAACGTCCACTGGGTTGTCTACTATTTTGGGTTATATAAAATATCCATCAAAGGATTCTTCTGGTTTTTATTATCAAGAAAAGTTTGTTCCAAAAGATGGAATGGAAAAAATCTACAATGACTATATTTCTGGAAAAGATGGCACAAAAATAGTGGAGACAGATGTTAGGGGAAATGTTGTTTCAGAAAGTGTAGTAGATAAACCTGTAGACGGTGAAAATTTACAGACTTCGATAGATATTAGGTTGCAAAGAAGATTATATTATTCACTTTTGGATATTGCAGATCGTGCTGGATACAAAGGTGGGGCTGGAATAATAATGGATGTTCATACTGGAGAAATCTTGGCTTCAAGTAATTTCCCAGAATATGATTCAAAGGTCATGACCGATGGTTCAAATAGTAAAAAAATAAATGAGTGGTTGAATTCTTCTAATCATCCATTTTTGAACAGAGTTGTTCAGGGCCTATACACCCCCGGTTCGATTATGAAACTTTTTGTGGCTATGGGAGTTTTGGATCAAAAAGTTATTTCACCAACAAAACAAATATTAAGTACGGGGTCTATTACTATTCCAAACCCTTTTTACCCAGACAAGCCTTCTGTTTTTATGGATTGGAAAGCGCACGGTCTTGCGGATCTCCGTAGGGCCATAGCAGTTTCCTCTAACGTTTATTTCTATGAGGTTTCTGGAGGCTACAAAGACCAAAAGGGTATTGGAATAGGAAATCTGGACAGATATGTTGCTATGTTTGGTTTTGGAACTACTACAAATATAAATTTCATGGGTGAAAAGTATGGAACAATACCAAGTCCTGAATGGAAAAAGAAAGCTTTTAATGGTGAAGAATGGAGAGTTGGAGATACCTACAACACTTCTATCGGCCAGTACGGTTTCCAAGTTACGCCTTTGCAGGTGGTTCGTGCTGTTGGAGCAATAGCCACAGATGGAAAAATTTTAACTCCAACTTTTATAAAAAATACAGGACAGCCAGTTGAAACAAAAGAAGTAGGTCTAAATCCAAGTGATTACAAAATCGTCAAAGAGGGAATGAGACAGGGTGTAACAGAAGGCACATCGCAAGCAATAAATTTTCCATTTGTAAAAGTTGCATCAAAGACTGGAACGGCACAAATTGGAGTTGCAAAAGATGAAGTTAACTCATGGGTGGTTGGTTTCTGGCCATATGAAAACCCAAAATACGCATACGCGGTGGTTATGGAAAGGGGATCAAAAAATAATCAATTCGGAGCGGTGCTGGTTATGAAGGAGTTTCTGAATTGGGTTTCTGTGTATGCTCCAAACTATCTAGATTGACCTTAGACCATTTTTAGGCTATACTGTGCGGAATTAATCAATAAAAATAAGCCCAAAAACAATGAAGGAATATTTGACACAAGAGAAATATGACGAGTTTAAGGCGGAATTAGCACTACTGAAAGGCACAAAGAGAAAGGAAGTTGCAGAGGCTCTAGAATACGCAAAATCACTAGGAGATTTGAAGGAAAATGCAGAATATCATGAAGCACGAGACAATCAGGGTATTATCGAAGACAGAATTTCAAAGCTAGAAGAACTACTAAAAGATGCAACTATTGTTCAGTCAAACAATAGTGGACTTGTTGGTGTTGGATCTACAGTTACAGTTGAAAAGGATGGCAAGAAATTTGAGTACACTATTGTTGGTTCAGAAGAGTCAGATGTAATATCAAACAAAATTTCTATGAAGTCTCCTTTTGGACAAGCTATTTTGGGTAAAAAGAAAGGGGATACTTTTTCTTTCAAGGCACCTAATGGGGAGCTTACTTACACAGTGAAAGAGGTCAAATAATTTTGGGGAAATTTATTATTTCACAAACACCTTTTTAGAGACGTTCGTTTTTCCGGCGAAAAACTCTCTCTGTCCTCGACCTGAATCTGTCAATGATCCAAAGCAAAGCTTTGGTCGTTGACAGAACCATGCTTCAGGTCTGCGGATGCTCTAAAAAGGTGTTTGTTTAAATAAATTTCGGAACTTTCAACTTTCTGTTTTTTACTTTATACTTAAATCATGGCATCACTAGAAGAAATACGACAAGCGAGACTTGCGAAATTACAGATATTAAAAGATAAGGGTATAAATCCGTACCCAGCTCGTGTTCCACGGGATTTTCCTATTGGGTTTTTGAAAGATAATTTTGACGCACAAGTGGCGGGTGGTGCAAAAGTTTCTGTTGCTGGACGTGTTATGGCCTTGCGAGGTCAGGGTGCAATACTTTTTGCTGTTATTTTTGATGGCACAGAAAAAATCCAAGCTATAATCAAAAAAGACACATTACCAGAAGATGTTTTTTCTCTTTTTGTGGATACTGTAGACATAGGTGACTTTATTTCTATTACTGGATCTCCAATGCTTTCAAAAACAGGCGAGCCGAGTGTAATGATAGACTCTTGGGTAATGGCAGGCAAAACTTTACTTCCACTTCCAGAAAAATGGCACGGACTACAAGATATAGATGAAAGATACAGAAAGCGATATCTTGATTTCCTAATGGACGAAGATCTACGAAGTCTAATATTGAAGAAATCAAAATTCTGGGAATCTGCAAGAAAATTTTTGAATGATAACGACTTTGTGGAAGTCGAAACTCCAACCCTAGAAGTTACAACAGGAGGTGCTGAGGCAAACCCATTTAAAACTCATCATGATGACTATGATCTGGATGTATTTTTGCGAATCTCTGTTGGAGAACTGTGGCAAAAGAGACTAATGGCAGGTGGTTTTCCAAGAACTTTTGAAATAGGTCGTGTTTATCGAAACGAAGGTTCTAGTCCAGACCATACACAAGAGTTTACCAATCTAGAATTCTATGCTTCTTTCATGGACTACACAGAAGGAATTCACTTTACAGAAGAGCTTATAAAATACATTGCAAAAGAAACATTCGGAACATTTAATTTTTCAACAAGAGGACACAGTTTTTCTCTAGAGGGAGCTTGGCCAAAACTTTCATATGTTGATGCAGTGAAAGAAAAAACAGGTATAGATGTTTTGACTGCTAGTACAGAAGAAATGGAGAGTAAACTAAGAGAGCTTGGTGTAAAGTATGATGGAAATAACAAAGAGAGACTTACAGATACACTTTGGAAATATTGTCGAAAGCAAATTTCTGGTCCAGTATGGCTCATAGATGTGCCAAAACTAGTTTCTCCACTTTCAAAATCAAAAGAAGATAACAAAGAATTAACAGAACGTGTTCAGCTTGTGCTTGCAGGTTCAGAAATGACAAACGGTTTTTCTGAATTGAACGATCCTGTTGATCAAAGAGAAAGATTTGAAAATCAAAAGAAACTTTTGGAAGGAGGGGACAAAGAGGCTATGATGTCAGACGATGAGTTTGTTGAAATGCTTGAATACGGAATGCCTCCAACGTTTGGATTTGGTTTTGGCGAGAGACTGTTTGCCTTTCTGGCGGATAAACCTTTGCGAGAGTTGCAAACATTCCCACTTATGCGACCTAAATCTGAGTAAAATCACCTCATCTACGTTGTTGCTGTTCAATTTTGTTCGTTCACCGTACGTCAAAGTACGGCTCACTCTCAAAATCTCCAGCGCCTAGTATCTGAGGCAATTTAACTCAGATTAAATGCCACCAAAACAGGTGGTTTTTTGGTACTCAAAATCGTCTATTGACAGATTTTGTGGAGGGTGTATAGTAGTGTTTGTGGGTTGGAGTTCGGAATGTGCAAGTCCTGGGCGAAGTAAACATTGCCTTCCAAAGGGAGAAGCAATTGCCGGATTTCCTAGACCACACCGGATACGCGGGCGGTGACTGCTCGTTTCCGTGCAGGCCAACGAGTTAGTTGTCGCCCGTGGTCCGGGAGTAACACAGATTTTACTAAATGTTGTATAATCATTGTTGGAGTGGGTGCAAGGCAAATAGCTGAGGTCTCACTCCAACCACTTTGGACTTGCAGTGGTCCAAATTTGTACAAGCCGGTGACAGAGTCACCAACAATCCCTGAGATATGGGCAACTGGCTCGATTGCAATAGTGCAGTCGGAGCCTTTTTTCGTATACAAAACTAAGATATAAGCGAATTTATTACTTTTTATAGACCTGCACAGGAAATTAGAAAACAACGACGAACGAAAAGAAGCCTGAAGCATTGTTTGAGCGACCTAAATTTCTTGAGCAAAGCGATTAGAAATTGGAAGTACTCGAGAGGCACTTTAGTGCCCGTGTGGTGCGATAGTGAGTTTTGCGAGAAGGCTCTGGAGTGAGGAAGATTGTTTTCTTGATTTCCGAGCAAAGCAAAACCCCACCAGGGGTTTATGCGTGTCTGTAAAAAGTAATAATTTCGCGCCACTTATCCACTGTTTTGTGGGCATTTGTGCTCGACAGTGGGAACAGGTGGTATATAATGTTATGTAAGTGGGAAGTAGTGGGAAACAAAAAATATGTTCATAGGAGAATACACACACTCAATCGACGAAAAAAATAGATTATCGCTTCCGGCGAAATTTCGTACAGAGTTAGGAAAAAAAGTTGTGGTAACTCCAGGACTAGATGCTTGTTTGTTTGTGTTCACACAAAAAGAATGGAGTACGATTTCTGAAAAGTTAAATCAATCTTCACTTTTACAAGCAGATAACCGAAGTTTCAACCGTTTTATGTTCGCAGGTGCGGTTGAAGCGGAGATAGATTCCATCGGACGTATTTTGATTCCAGACTTTCTTCGAGATCGTGCAAATTTAAAAAACAAAGTTGTTGTGATAGGTGTTTCAAGTCGAGTTGAAATTTGGAACGAAAAGACTTGGACAGATTACAAGAAAGTTGTTGAGAAACAGGCCGATACTTTAGCCGAGAAACTTGGCCAAGTAGGCGTCCTGTAACATGATCCACAAAACCGTTCTTTTACATCAAGCTATAGATGGGTTGGATATCAAAAATGGTGACATTTTTGTAGATGGTACTTTGGGTGGTGGAGGACACAGTGAAGAAGTAGCAAAAAGGTTTGGTGATTCTGTTGTCATGATCGGAATCGACCTTGATCCTGAAGCGATAAGTCGAGCGACTGCAAGACTTTCTTCTCTAAACTCTAACGCAAAGTATCTACAAGGAAGTTTCCGTAACATTGATACTCTTTTGAACTCTGTTGGAGTCACAAAAGTGAACAAGATTTTGCTTGATATAGGTCTTTCTTCAAATCAGTTTGAAGATTCTGGTAGAGGATTCTCTTTTCAAAAAGATGAACCTCTAATAATGTCTTTCAAAAAAGAATTAAAACCAGAAGACTTAACAGCAAGAGAAATCGTAAACACTTGGGAATTAGAAAATATTGCGACAATTTTATCTGCATATGGTGAGGAGCAGTTTTCTTGGAAAATTGCAAAGGCTATCGTCGCTAGAAGAGAGATAAAACCAATAGAAACTACAACAGATTTGGTGGAGATAATAAAAATCGCTACACCGAAATGGTATCACCACAAGAAAATCCACCCAGCTACAAAAACTTTCCAAGCTCTACGTATCACGGTAAACGACGAGATAGAGAGCTTGAAAGATGGAGTGATAAAAGGGTTTGAACTGCTAGAAAAGGATGGTCGGCTCGCTGTCATATCATTCCATAGTATAGAGGACAGAATAGTTAAAAATTTTTATAAAGAAAAAGTGGACGAAGGGGTAGGGAAGATCTTAACAAAGAAACCCATAATCCCAACTGAAACAGAAATTAAAGAGAATCCGAGGTCGAGAAGTGCAAAACTAAGAATAATACAAAAACAATAAAACAATGACAGAAAAAGTACTACAACTAAATAACGAAAAGACAATATTTTGGAGCTTGATTGCCGGACTATTTTTGAGTATTTGTTTCTATATGTATTTTATCAACGCTACTGTTCACAACGTTGTTGCAAGACAAAACCTAGAAGCAGAAGCCTCTACACTTACTCTGGCTATTGGTAACAAAGAGTTCCAGTACATAACAGAAAGAAACAATGTAACACTTCAGGTTGCATACGCTATGGGTTTTAAAGATGTAACTGCAAAAACTTTCATATCAAAGAATTCAAGCAAACAAGTTTCTTATCTAACTCGATAATTTAGTTTTTATATTTCGATTTTTTTGGTAAAATATACTTTGCTGTTTAATTTTACTTATGAAGCAAAGCAACATTTCTAGAATACGAATAATATCTTTTTTCATTTTATTTTTTGCTCTTTTGCTTATAGGTAGACTCTATATTTTGCAGATTGTTAGAAACGATACTTACTCCACAAAAGCGGACAGACAGTATTCATCTTCATCAAACAAAGTTTTTAGTCGTGGAAGTATTTATTTTCAAAACAAGGATAAAACTCTTGTTTCCGCCGCAACACTCAAGTCTGGTTTTATTGTTGCCATAAATCCAAAAGTTCTAAAAGACCCAGAACAGGTTTATGAAAGAATAAAAGATATTATTCCTGTAGAAAAGGAAGTTTTTTTGACGAAGGCGGGAAAAACGAATGACCCTTATGAAGAGATCGCAACTCACGTCGACCTAGCTATAGGTCAAAAGATAATAGATATGAACATAAAGGGCCTACAGGCCTACAAGGAGACATGGAGGTTCTACCCTGGGGGCAATACAGCATCACACGTTTTGGGAATATTGGGCTACAAAGGTGACGAATACGCTGGACGCTATGGATTAGAGAGTCAGTACGAAAAGTTGCTAGAAAGAAAAGACGGTGCATACGTTAACTTCTTCGCAGAAATGTTTTCTGATATCCGTTCTGCAGCGAAACCAAACGAAAGTGACGAAGGCGATATTGTGACAACAATAGAACCAACAGTCCAGACATACTTACAAACAGTTTTGGCTAGTACTACAAACAAATGGAATTCTGACTTAACAGGAGGAATAATAATGGACCCAACAACTGGGGAAATCGTCGCTATGGAAGTTTCTCCAACTTTTGATCCAAACAATTCAAGCCAAGAAAAAAATGCATCTATTTTTTCTAATCCTCTTGTAGAAAATGTTTACGAGATGGGTTCTATCATAAAGCCACTTACTGTAGCTATTGGAATAGATGTCGGCGTAATAACTGCCAAGACGACTTACTACGATAAAGGATATGTAATGATAAGTGGTAAAAAGGTTTCTAACTTTGATGGAAAAGATAGAGGTGTGGTTGGTATGCAGGATTTGCTTTCTCAATCACTAAACGTCGGTGCTGCGCACGTGGAAAGATTGATCGGCAACAAACGCTTTGCTGACTATATGTATTCTTTTGGACTTTCAGAAAAAACTGGCATAGAACTTCCCAACGAGGGTAAAGATCTTGTCGCAAATCTCAAAGGTAATGTTGATATAGACTTTGCGACTGCATCATTCGGTCAGGGAATTGCTTTGACGCCTATTTCTACTGTCCGAGCACTTGCTACAATAGCGAACGGAGGCTTTTTGGTTAAACCGCACGTTATAAAAAGGATAGATTATAAAATTGGTGTTTCAAAGGAGACAAAAATGGAACCTGGCCCAGTAGTTTTGAAAAAAGAAACCACAGAAGAAGTGGCAAGAATGATGACATACAGTGTTGACCATGTTTTATCCAACGGATCTTTGAAAATACCGAACTATAGTGTCGCCGCAAAGACAGGAACGGCACAAATTGCAAAAGAGGGTGGTGGAGGGTATTATGACGATAGGTTTCTGCATTCATTTATCGGCTTTTTCCCGTCCTACAAGCCTAGATTTATAGTATTTATCTATACTGTGCAACCAAAGGGGGCATTGTATGGATCAGAAACACTTACACGACCTTTTATGGAAATAGTCAATTTTCTCATCAACTACTACGAAGTTCCCCCTGACAGATAAAATTTGTAAAATGACATCATATACTTTGTTGCTCGTTCCGTTTGCTCCGCGCGCAGTACTAAATGTAAAGCTTGGTCGCAATACTCACTCGCGCCTCGTATCTAATGCCATTTAACAAATTTACGAATACAACATGGATTATTTGAAACAACTAGCAAAAAAGACTCTCCAATACCAAGCCAAATTGGTTTTGAAGAAATATAAACCAAAAGTTATTGCCATAACAGGTAGTGTTGGAAAAACTTTAACAAAAGACGCTATATATAACGTACTTTCAAAAAAGTATTTTGTTCGCAAGAGCGAAAAAAGTTTTACAGCAGAACTTGGTATCCCACTTACTATTATCGGTTGCCATGATGGTGTGGGTCGTATAGGTCAACTGATAGAAAACATACTGCTTGGATTATTTATTATTCTGAAAAGAACACCGTATCCACAATGGCTAATTTTGGAGATTGACGGAGACAAACCAGGGGATTTTGGCCTAGTCAGTAAATATTTGTCACCAGACATTTTGGTAATGACTGCCATAGGTGACGTGCCGTCTCATATAGAACTTTTCTACGACATAGAAACTTTTGTGTCAGAAAAGAAAATGTTGATTGATTCTGTAAAAAGTAATGGTCTTATTGTTTACAACTCTAACGACCAGCTTGTAACACATTTGCTTGCAAATACAGATATAGAAAAGATTTCTTGCGGTGTTGGTGGTGATTCTGACATTGTCGCAACTGACTTTGATATTCTGTACGGCAATGGCAAAGTCGGTTCTATTCCTACCGGTATGTCTTTTGAACTAAAAGAAAAAGAGTCACGAGAAAAGTTTAATATAAATATTTTTGACTCTATTGGAGTACAAAACGAATATGCGACAATTTTGGCATATGCAGTAGGTAAGTTCCTCGGAATAGAAAAGAGAGATATTGTAAAAGTTCTAAACAAAACTAGTCCAACTCCAGGAAGAATGAACCTCGTTCCAGGAATAAAAGACACGTTGATAATAGATGACACATATAACGCTTCGCCAATAGCAATGTCACAAGCTATCGAAGTTTTGAAAAATATAAAATCAGTTGAGAAAAAAGTTGTAGTAGTGGGGGATATGCTCGAACTTGGACGTTACTCTGCTGTAGAGCACAGACGAGTTGCAGAACAGTTGAACGGTGTAGCTACAGATGTAATATGTGTTGGTTTTCGTTCTAGAAAAATAGTTGAGGAACTTTTAAATCTTGGTTTTCCAGAATCAAAAATAAATTCATACGATACTTCAGAAGAAGTGGGAAGCTATTTGCAAAATATGATAAGCGAAGGAGATATTATTTTAGTAAAAGGTTCACAGGCAATGCGTATGGAAAAAGTGGTAGAGGAGATAATGAAATATCCGCAGGATAAGAGGAAAGTTTTAGTTCGACAAGAAGACGAGTGGTTGAGCAGAACACAGTAAAATTACCTCATCTGCGTATAAGTCATGTTATAATAAGTAATATGCCAATAGTAAGAATAGATTTCGAAAAAAATATAATTTCACAAGATGAAATTAAAATGGTGGCAGTTGCCATTCAAGAATTTACTGCAAAAGTTACAAAGTATGATCTAAAAGACATATCAGTATTTGCTTCTGAGAATCAGGTAACAATAAATGCAGCACCTGTTGAAATTTATGTATATGCGACCTTTGAACGTGCTTCAGATGAAGATTTGGAATTAATGTTAAAAGAAATTAGGGATTTAATCGTTCCATTCAAGCTAAAAAATAATATTAAAACTCTGTTCAATCTATCTATTGTTAAAATGAATTGGAAGTTTGAGTTAGAGGTTTAGTGTAAATAAAAAAGTGTGCCGGCGTGATGCCGGCACCTTTTGTGCGCTACTTCTTGGATTCAGATGTCAGGCGTGTAGACTTCGACGACGTCACCAACGCAGATGTGACCTCCAGAAATCACGAATCCGACTAAGCCTCGTCTCTTCTTCGCGACCTTTTTGAGACGATCACTGAGACCCTTCCTTCCCGGGTAGTGCGACTGGAGACGCTTCCCAACTACACTGCATGGCGTGTTCTGTCTCCAGACGCC
>CAYQQL010000007.1:0-17769 GCA_964420095.1 uncultured Candidatus Saccharibacteria bacterium
AAGATTACTCCAAAGGGAGAGACACAGCTTACTCCAGAAGAAAGACTACTTAGAAGCCTCTTCGGTGAAAAAGCTCACGATGTAAAAGATACATCAAAGAGAATGGAAGGAGGAAAGCGAGGACGAGTTATCAAAGTTCAGATTTTCTCACGAGAGAAAGGAGACAAACTAGATTCTGGAATCATAAAGAGAATCCATATCGAAGTTGCACAGCTAAGAAACGTTTCTGTTGGAGACAAGCTTGCTGGACGACACGGAAACAAGGGAGTTATTTCTCGAATTCTACCTGAGGAAGATATGCCATACATGGCAGATGGAACTCCTATTGATGTTATTTTGACACCACTTGGAGTGCCTTCACGTATGAACTTGGGACAGATTCTTGAACTTCACTTGGGTCTTGCAGCACACACACTTGGTTACCAAGCTATCGTTCCTCCATTCGCAGGTGCGACAGGAGATGAAATCAAGGAAGAATTGAAGAAAGCTGGATTCAGTGAAGATGGAAAGATGAAACTATTCGATGGACGAACTGGAGAAGCTTTTGCTCAAAATATTGCTGTTGGATACATGTATATCATGAAGCTTCACCACATGGTGGAGGATAAGATCCACATGCGATCTATCGGACCTTACTCACTTATTACTCAGCAACCATTGGGAGGAAAAGCTCAGAACGGAGGACAGAGATTTGGAGAAATGGAAGTTTGGGCACTATTGGGTCACGGAGCAGCACACACACTGCAAGAAATTTTGACAATCAAGTCAGACGACATTGTGGGAAGATCTGCAGCATTCGACGCTATCGTAAAGGGTCTACCTATTACACAGCTCAACACACCAGCATCATTTAACGTGCTTTTGAACAATCTTCGAGGTTTGGCACTAGATGTTCAGATAAAGAAAGGGTCGAAAGATTTGCTAGACAGTCATGGTAATGCAATTAGTAACAATTAATAGACTACAATAATAATAAAATCTATGAAAACAAGAACAACAACAGATTCAAACGATTTCGAGACAATAGCACTACGTGTTGCGTCTCCAGAAAGAATAAAAGAGTGGTCTTTTGGTGAAGTTACAAAGCCAGAGACTATCAACTACCGAACACAACGTTCAGAAAAAAGCGGTCTATTCGATGAAAAGATTTTCGGTCCAGACAAGGATTACGAGTGTTACTGTGGAAAGTACCGAGGAATACGATACAAGGGAATTGTTTGTGAAAAATGTGGAGTTGAAATCACACGATCTATCGTAAGACGAGAGAGAATGGGACATATCGAACTTGCAACAGTTGTGTCACACATCTGGTTCCTAAAGTCTATGCCAAGTAGAATCAGTGCAGTTTTGGGTATTGCTACATCTGACCTGGAAAAAGTTATTTACTTTGCAGGTTACATTGTTACAAAAGTTTCAGAAGATGACAGAACTCGATACTTGAAGGATTTGGATTCTGAATACAAAGCAAAGGTAAAATCTCTACAAGACGAAAAGACAAAAGAGGCTGTAAAGGAAATGCTTCTAACAGCAAAGAGAGAAATTGAATCAATCCAAGAAGGACGTGTTTTGGACGAAGTTGAATATTATAATTTCGGAATGAAGTACGGAACAATGTTCGAAGCATCTATCGGTGCCGAAGCTATTTACAATATATTTAAAAGAATCGATCTACAGAAACTACTAGGCCAGCTTAACGAAGAGCTTTCAAAGGCTAGTGCAATAGAGTCTGCAAGAATCAACAAGAGAATCAGTATTGTTTCTGCGATGATCACTTCAAACATCAGACCAGAATGGATGTTCTTAACACACATTCCTGTTATACCTCCAGCACTACGACCTATGGTTCCACTAGACGGAGGACGATACGCTACATCAGATGTTAACGATCTATACCGAAGAGTTATAAACCGAAACAATCGTCTAAAGAAACTAAAGGAAATTCATGCTCCAGACGTTATTCTAAGAAACGAAAAAAGAATTCTACAGGAAGCTGTTGATGCTCTTATCGACAACTCTATTCGACATGGTTCTGCATCAGGCGCTGTTAATCAGTCACAGAGACGACCATTAAAATCTCTTGCAGACAACCTAAAGGGTAAAAGAGGAATCTTCCGACAGAACCTACTTGGTAAGCGTGTAGACTACTCAGGACGTTCAGTTATCGTTGTGGGTCCAGAGCTTCACCTAAACCAGTGTGGAATTCCAAAGCACATGGCGCTTGAGTTGTTCAAACCATTTATTATTTCTGAACTTCTTCGAAAAGAGTTGGCATACAACATAAGAGGAGCAGGAAAACTTATCGAAGACGGTATTCCAGAAGTTTGGGCAATACTTGAAGAAGTTATTTCTAACAGATATGTATTGCTAAACCGAGCACCTACCTTGCACAGACTTGGTATTCAGGCTTTCAAACCTGTTCTTATTGAAGGAAACGCTATTCAAGTTCACCCTCTAGTTTGTTCTGCTTTCAACGCGGACTTCGACGGTGACCAGATGGCAGTTCACGTACCACTTTCTGATGAAGCTCAGATGGAAGCTCGAGAAATAATGGCTTCTGATAAAAACATTCTAACTCCAGGATCAGGAGATCCTACAGTATCAGCAAAAATGCTTGATATTACTTTGGGATGTTACTGGATGACAAAAGAGGTTTCTGGCGAAAAGGGAGAAGGAAAAATTTTCCAAAGTACAAACGCCGCTATTATGGCATACGACCTAGGAGAAGTTGGTGTACACGCAAAAATAAAAGTTCTAGCTTCTGATTCAGACAAGTATGCAGAGTTCGATGGAAAGATTTTTGAAACTACAATTGGACGACTACTTTTCAACTCAATTCTTCCACGAGACTATGTATTTATTAACAGTGAAATAAACCGAAAGAAAATTTCTGCACTAGTAGATGATCTTATCGAGAAATATGGAATTGAAAATGTTCCAGCAATTATCGACAAGATAAAATCTTTCGGATTCCAGTATGCAACACACTCTGGTATTACTTGGGGTATTGATGACATCATCGTTCCAGAAGGAAGAAATGCTGTATTTGCAAAATCAAAAGAGAAGGCAGATTCAGTTGTAGAAAACTTTAACAACGGTCTTATTTCAAAAGCAGAAAGACTAAGAATGGTTACAGAAATTTGGCACGGAGCAAAGGCTGATATCGAAAAGTTGATGCCAGAAACTCTTCCAAAGAACGGTTCAGTTGTTGATATGATCAACTCTGGAGCTCGAGGTGCGATGTCAAACATTACACAGATGGCCGGAATGAAAGGTCTTATTGCAAACAACGCCGGAGAAACTATTGAATTCCCAATTCTATCTTGTTCAAAAGAAGGTCTTACACCACTAGAATACTTTATTACTACTCACGGATCACGAAAGGGTCTTACTGACACAGCGCTAAACACTGCAAAGTCTGGATACCTAACTCGAAAGATGTTCGTTGTGGCACAGGACACTATCATTACAGAGGAAGATTGTGGAACAAAGGATGGAATTGTTATCGGAAGTCATAGTAGTACTGGATCTATAGTTCCAATCGCAAAACATATCAAGGGAAGATTCTTGTCAGCAGATATCGTAAAGGATGGAAAAGTTATATTCGAAAAGGGATACTTACTTACAAAGAAAGATGCTCTACAAGTAGAAGCTCTTGGTGTTGATTCTGTTTCAGTTCGATCACCTCTATCATGTAAAACTCTTAACGGAATCTGTGTTAAGTGTTACGGAATAGATCTAGGTAGAAACAAGATTGTTGAACCAGGTGAGGCTGTTGGTACAGTAGCAGGACAAGCTATTGGTGAACCTGGTACACAGCTAACTATGAACACAAAACACGCAGGTGCCGCTTCAGTTTCTGGAGACATTGTTCAAGGTTTGCCTCGTGTTGAAGAGTTATTTGAGAAGCGAAAGCCAAAGAACCCAGCAGTTGTTGCTACAGTTTCTGGAACTATTTCAGAAATACAAGTTACTGGTAAAGAAAAAATTATTTCTATCACTCCAATACTAGAGGATAGAGCAAAGAGTAAAGATAAGATCGAATATTCTACATCACTTAACAGAACTGTATTTGTAAAAGTTGGTGATGAAGTAAAGAAGGGTGACATGATCACAGACGGTTCTGCTGATATCGATGAACTATTCAAATATGCAGGAAGAGACAAAACTATCGACTATATTATTCAGGAAATCAACAAACCTTACGAACTACAAGGAGCGACTGTGTCACGAAAGCATATCGAAACTATTGTTCGACAGATGTTCTCTCGAAGAAAAGTTAAGTCACAGGGAGATTCACAGTTTATTCCAGGTGATATTGTAGAAGCGTCATTCCTACTTGAGGAAAATGCAAAACTAAAGGCAGAAGGAAAAGAAGAAGCGAAGTCAGAACCAGTTGTGATGGGTATTACAGAAGTTTCACTTTCACGACAGTCATTCTTGTCTGCTGCATCATTCCAGCACACAACAAGAATCCTTATCTCAAACTCTGTTAGAGGAAATGAAGACAAGCTTTCAGGACTTATGGAAAACGTTATTCTTGGACGACTTATTCCAGCAGGAACAGGATTCAAAGGAAGCAGAAAAGCAAAGATGATTGCTGATATGAGAGAAGCTCGAGGAAATATCGAACCAGTGCAGTATTAGTCAGTTTTTGTTCTTTCGAAAACAACTCCATAGTCATCGGAAACATCTCTTTGAATAGGATTCATCGAGTAAAAGCCGGAGGCGTAAGATTTACCCTCACAAAAAATGTCATCATCTGTTGATCAGATAAAATCAAAGATAGATATTGTCTCGCTCGTCAGCTTATATATAAAGCTGGAAAAAGCGGGGGCAAACTTTAAAGGTAGGTGTCCTTTTCATAACGAAAAGACGCCGTCCTTTTTCGTATCTCCGGATAGGGGTAGCTACTACTGTTTTGGATGTCAGGCAAAAGGGGATATTTTTACTTTTGTTCAAGAATTCGAAGGACTAGACTTTATTGGTTCGCTAAAAGTTCTTGCCGACAGAGCGGGCGTTGAACTAGAGCAGTTTAGAAGTGGAGAAAAATCACAAAGAGAAAAACTGTTTTCTATTTTGGAAACAGCAGTTTTCTTTTATGAAAAGAAATTGAGTGAAAACAAAGAAGCATTAGAATACTTACACAGCCGAGGTTTAGCAGACGAGTCGATTAAAAACTTTCGAATAGGTTTTGCTCCAAATGATTGGAGGGAGTTACACGACTATTTGTTAAGTAAAAATATTTCTCCAAAAGATATGCTTTCTGTTGGTCTTATAAAACAAAAAGACGCAGTTTTGTCTGGTAATTCTTACTATGATACTTTCCGAGGAAGAATAATGTTCCCTATAGCGGATTCTTCTGGAAGAGTGGTTGGTTTTTCTGGAAGAATACTTGTGGCAGATGACAAGTCACCGAAATATCTGAATACACCAGAAACAGAATTGTTTAATAAATCTGAAATACTCTTTGGTTTGGATAAAGCAAAAAAAGATATCAGGGTAAAAGATTATTCTATTTTGGTAGAAGGCCAGATGGATCTTGTGATGATGCATCAAGTTGGGCTTACGAACACAGTAGCTTCTTCTGGAACAGCGCTAACGGAAATGCATTTGCAGAAACTTCGAAGACTTTCTGAAAGAGTGATGATGTCTTTCGACTCCGACTCTGCTGGCTTTAATGCATCTGACAGAAGTGCAAAAATTGCTTTGTCACTTGGAATGGATTTGAAGTTGGTTCAGATGCCAGAAGGAAAAGACCCTGCAGATTTAGCGGTTCAGGACCCTGAACTTTTGAAAGAATGTTTCCGAAATTCAAAATCAATAGTTGATTTTTATGTTGATACTCTACTTTCAAAAAATCTTGATCCAAAAGACTTGGCTATCGAAATTCGTAAAAAAGTTTTGCCTTACATCGCACAGATGAAAGATAAAACCGATCAGTCTCATTGGGTTAGTGTCATTAAGAAAAAAACTTTCCTTAATGAAGAAGCATTGTGGGAAGATTTGAAAAAGATAAATTTTATACCCGATGCAAATGTAACTAGGATAGCGAGTGCTCCGCCAGGAAAAAGGGTAGATACGATAGAGAGAAAAGTTTACGGAATCATATTGTGGCAGAGGGATCAAAAACCAGAAGGAATAAAAATAGAAAGTGTAGATCTGGAAAGGAGAGCCAAAGAAATATTTAAAGAAAGGTTGGATGAATTAGAAAAAATATTTGAGAAAGAAAAAGAATTACTATTATTTGAAACAGAAAGTTACTATAATAATAAAACAAATTTAGAAAAAGATATCGACGAACTACTAGTGTCACTTGAAGAAGAATATTTGAAACAGGAACTATCTCTTTCAATGATTAATCTTCAGAAGGCCGAACAGAAAAAAGAAAGTGGAGAAGTATTGAAATATTTAGAAGAGTGCCAGCGTATAACACAGAGAATTAACACAATCAAAACAATTAAAAATGCTTATGAAAAACAATAAAAAAGGCAACAAACGTATAGCCAAAAATAAACCTAAGGCTCAGAAGTCTACAAAAAAAGTAGCAAAAAAAGAGCCAAAGGCAAAAGTTAAAAAAGCAAAGAAAGAAAAGAAGATTGTGGTTCCCAAAATTCGTGCAAAAAAGAAGAATAAGTCTTCTCTTGCTATGCGTGCATCAAAAACTGTCTCTACAAAAAATGAGCCAAAATTGAAAATGGCTGACAGACAGACTCAAGGAATGGACAGACTACTTCATAAAGGTAAAGAAAGAGGCTACATAACATACGACGAGATTTTGAAAGAGTTTCCTCATGTCGAGGAAGACATAATGTTCCTAGATGAACTTTACGAAAAACTTTCTGTTAGTGGAGTTGATGTGTTGGAAGGTGGAGGACTTTTGGAAAACCCTCAAGAAGAGTTGGTAAGTAAAAAATATTCATATGGTCGTGGCGGAGAAGGTTCATACGACTCTATTCAGATGTACCTAAAGGAAATCGGACAATACCAGCTCATTTCTGGCAGTATGGAAAAAGAGTTAGCAAAAAGAATCGAAGCAGGGGATGAAGAAGCAAAAAATCTACTTGCGAGAGCAAACTTGCGACTTGTCGTTTCTATCGCCAAGAAATATGCAAATAGAAGCGCAGACCTTACCCTTCTCGACCTTATCCAAGAAGGAAATCTTGGTTTGTTCAAAGCTGTAGATAAGTTCGATTGGACAAAGGGTTACAAGTTTTCTACATATGCAACATGGTGGATACGTCAGGCTATCACTCGTGCACTAGCAGACCAGTCACGAACTATCCGTGTGCCAGTGCATATGGTGGAAACTATCGCAAAGTACAAACAAGTTGTGCGAAGACTTTCACAGGATCTTGGGCGAGATCCATTGCCAGAGGAAATCGCAACAGAAATGAACTTACCTGTTGATAAGGTTTATACTATTGAAAAAATTGACCAATCTACACTGTCACTCGAAGCTCCTATAGGTGACGAGGATGATGGAAAGAGTAAGCTTGGTGACTTTCTTGCAGATGACAAAATACTTTCTCCGGATCAAGAATCTTCACGAAGAATTATTTCTGACCAAGTGCGAGAAATTCTAAACGACCTGCCAGAAAAAGAAAGAAAGATTCTAGAACTACGACACGGACTAGTTGATGGTGTAACACACACATTAGAAGAAGTAGGAAAAGAGTTCGGTGTGACTCGAGAACGTATCAGACAGATTGAGGCGAAGGCGCATGAAAAAATCCGCCAGCATGACAAAATAAATAGGTTACGTAATTATTACTAACAGCCCAGGTCTTTTTGCGCAATCTCTGCGTTGGATTTGAAAAAATATTCGTCACCTTACATCAGAGTAAGGCTCCTCGATTTTTCCAAATCCGCCTTGACATTGCCCAAAAATCCTCTGGGAGTGATAATTTTAAATTTTAAAATACCGCTAAAAACCTAACTTTTGAAAGTTAGGTTTTTAGTTGTGCACATATTAAATTATGTATTTACTTGAGTTGTATATACAATATTGAGTATAGTTTGAAAATTAAAATATAAGCTCTGGTTAGATATGTTGTTGTATGATAGATAGCGGAGCCATTTCCTTGATCTTAGGAAAGTCCATTCTCCGGATTTATGATCAGAATGGTAAATAGTATATCTTTTCATGTCATATCTAAACCAGAACACATATTTCAATTGCAAAGATGTCTCGAGAGAGGCATTTTTGTTTACCTATATTAAGCTTACAGTAAGCATCCTTGAAAAATACTGTGGATAAACCGCTTTTAGCTACCTATGAAATGAATTGAAAAAAGTGTAAAGTGCTCCGTCAAAATAGTCTATCGATTAAGAGTTTATTGAGTCATTTGTAATAAATTGAGTAATATCTCCAATTTTTAAATTCAAAATTTCATGTTGTCCTAGCTGAGTCTCCAAAACATACATTGACTCGTCCTTTGGATAGAAAACTTTTGGATAAGTCATATCTTTCATATAGAAACTATCAGTACACATTAATTAATGGTTAATATGTTAGAATTTTAGTATGCAAAACATGCCTATAGCAGAGACGTATAATGATGAATTCAAATATATGCCTTGGGGTGACCTAGTTAACGACATTGTGGATTTTGTCGTAAAAAACACAAGTCAAAATGATAGGATAGTTGATCTTATGTGCGGAACCGGTTACTTATTATCAAGGATTAGAGAAAAAAGACCCGATCTAGAACTTCTCGGGATTGATTTAGAAAAAGACTATATTGATTTCGCTAAAAAAACTTATCCAAATATAAATTTTGTACATGCTGATGTTTTAAGTTGGTCGGAAGATGGTCTTGCAGATATTATTCTTTGTACGGGAGGGATACACCACGTAGCTTATGAAAGACAGGAGGATATTATTGCTAAGTTCAAAAGTATGGTCAAGCTAAGTGGGGTAGTTATAGTAGCTGATCCTTATATAAGTGACTATAGTAACGAAGAAGAACGTAAAAGAGCTGCGGCAGAGCTTGGCAACGCTTATTTAGTAGCAACGACAAATAATGGAGCTACTCCAGAAGTCATAGATGCTTGCAGAGAAATTTTAAAAAACGATGTGCAGGGTGTGGAATATAAGACTTCAGTATCAAAACAGAGAAAAATTTTCAATAAGTATTTCTCCAGTTCGGAAGAATATAAAACGTGGCCAAAATCTGATACTCAATATGGCGATTATTACTTTATTTTGAAACCATAAGCATATATTGACAAACCTAAATCTTTAATTTATAATCTCGCCCAGAACTTCTGGTGAAGCGATGCCCGCTTCCCAAGAAAGGCTCAAATGTATCGACTGATCGTCCGCTCGTTTCTCGTTCTCGTACTCATGTCCTTCCTCGCTACTTCAGTGATGGCGCAGGGTGGCTATAAGGTGTCGGCCGTTTCGGTTGGCACCGGCCAGACGCCCATCTCGAGCGGTATCTCTGCCTTTGTCGATCTCACGACCGACAAAGGAGGATTCCTCGAGGTCATGGCGCAGGCTGAGCAGGGCTGGCTCATGGGCGGTCACGACTGGAAGTCGGCTGGAGGCAGCGTCTGCTCGCTCTACTGGTCGGTTGGTTTCTTCGAGGAGGCTCCCTGGGTTGGTCCGTACGCCGGATGCAATCTGAAGGTCGGGACTCTCAACGGCAAGGACGTGAAAATCGGCGCCATGACGTGGCCAGGGTTCTACATCGGCAAGGAGCCACGCGACTGGGCCAACGACAACCGGCCGAACAACGAGTCCATGAAAGTTGGTTGGTTCGAAACGGCCAGTGCATCAGTTGGCGGACTCTCCGTGAGTCTCGCTCACTTGAACTTTCTGAATGATCCGACTAACTGGTTACCCGGTGTCGGATACAACAAGACGGTCGGCGGCGGTGTCGATGTTTCCGGGTCGTTGACCTGGAACAAGAACTCTGAATCCCTCATGTACTTCGTGGGTGCAACCTGGCATCCGAAGTAGTCAGTCTCGTAGTTGGCGGGGTCCTATGTGGACTCCGCCGGCACGAGGCTTTTTTCGTATTGAAAAATTTTATGCTAGTATCATTTCAGGAAAGGGCGTGCTGATGCCAAAGATTATCGAGTCTGTTCAAGACGCTTCCAAGAAGTGTGAACACTGTCAGAGTGAGGACGTTGGAAAACCTGCGGGGGTTCCTTACATCTTCTGCTACTCTTGCATGCGGCTTCTTGATGAGATCAAGCAGGAGAATGGAACTGACCGTTCAGAAACCGAGGCTGTAGTTAAGCCTTGGAACTTCACTGAGGTCTAGGGGCATTAGCCTCTTGTGGGAAAGCATCACGCTTCCTGCGAGAGGCTTTTCTACTAACTAAATTTAATTTTGACAAGATTAGGGAAACTGGTATAGTTTTCCGTTGGAGGTGTATCGTGATGGGTTCGCAGGATCGGTTTGAAGATCAGCCCAAGTGTCCCAAATGTGGGCACCGTCCATGCTCAGCTCAGAGAGTTGATGATGACGGTCGCTATGCGCAAAGGGAGGCGCGAGTGTCTTGTCCCGGCTGCACCGACTCGATTGTCGAGTACAATGAAGACCCTATCGAAATAGGGTGGAGGTGGGTGAATAGCTTCGCTGAGTAAGACCAAAAGAGTCTTTCCTCGCGGAGCTTTTTTGGTATCAAAATAATTAAATATTTTTATATAAAAAAGGACGCCATGTTTCCATGGCGCCACTTCGGTCATCAGCCTTTTATCCTACACGATGGACGGGTTGCTTAACACCCTTTAACGTGAGTAACCTCAACAAGACTCACGGCTCTAGAAAGAGCGATTACTGTTGGCTCGCCTCAGCGAGTTCTTTCGCCGAGAGGCCAAGCTCCTGCTGAGTAAATTGCCACTCGCGCAGGATGGTGCCGATCGGGTCGCCTTCGGTCGGTCGGATCCTCTGGGACGCTACGACCCTCTTGGCCATCACGAGCGCCTTGGCGCGAAGGTCCTTGGCATTGACGCCAAAGTCTTCTTCCAGGCTGGTGTCCAAGTTGGGCGCGAACCGAAGGAAGGCCAGCAGCTCATCCAGGTCGGAATTCTGTTCCGCCTGCATCAGCAACTGCCGGCAATCTTCGATCATCGCAGACCGGATCTCTTCCTGGAGGTCCCTGACACGGTCTGAGTCGCCGAGCTTGTTGAGACGCTCGGTAACCAGGTTCATCATGGAGAGATCCGTCGAGATCTCATTCATGCCGCGAGTGTCCCCTGGCCGAACCTCCGACGCCCAGCCTTCGCTGACATGTCGGTGGGCCTTGATCTCCGCGAAATCGCGTTCAGCCTTGTCGATATCGGCCGTGGCGTCGTTGGCGTGGAGAGCCTCTTCAATGGCAACTCCACCGTTTTCGATCAGCTTCTTCTCGCTCGCCGGACCGCAAGCGGTTACGATGAGAGCGAGGAGGAACGCGAGCGAGGCCGTGATGGCCTTGGTCATATATGCACCGCTCAAGAAGTACAACCTCGGGTGAATCCCTTAGTGTCTTCTGAGTCTGGAGAGTATAGTAGCACACATCTTTTATGTGTCAATACGTATGGTTTCAATCCAAAATGGTATTCTATACCCATGAGTGACGCTAAATTTGAAGAACGATATAAACGCCTAAACAAGGCGCAAAAGGAGGCAGTGGATACTATAGAGGGTCCAGTTATGGTTATAGCTGGCCCTGGAACGGGCAAGACGACGATTTTGACCCTGCGTATAGCAAATATACTAAAGCAAACTGACACACCAGCTTCGGGCATTTTAGCCCTTACTTTTACAGACGCTGGGGTAAAGGCAATGAGACTCAAACTGCGAGAAATAATTGGCAACAGAGCAGATGAAGTGAGACTCCATACTTTCCACGGTTTTGCTTCCAGCATCATAGCCGAATTTCCAGAACATTTTCCACACTTGTCTCGAGCAAAACAAATAACTGATGTTGAGGCTGAGTCACTACTGCGAGAGATTTTAAAAAACAAAAAATATTCAAAACTACGTCCTCTTGGTGACACAGATTTTTATTTGAACAAAATTATTTCTGCTATTGGAGACGCAAAAAAAGAAGCATGGTCACCAGATACTGTTCGAGAGTTCGCAAAAGTAGAAATTGAAACAGTAAACAATGATCCAGATTCAATTTCGTCACGTGGTGCGACAAAAGGAAGTTTGAAAGCTGATGCACTGAAACGTATTGAGAGATGTGAAAAAACTATTATATTTGCGGATGTTTACGAAGAGTATGAAGCAAAGAAAAAAGAGGAAAGGAAGATGGACTTCGATGATCTGCTTTTTGAGCTTTTGACTACACTCCAGAATGACAAACTTTTGCTACAGCTTTTGCAAGAAAAGTTTCTGTATATTCTTGTTGACGAACATCAGGATACAAACGATTCACAGAACCTTATCGTTGCCTTGCTCGCAAACTTTTTTGATAATCCAAACATATTTGTTGTGGGAGATGAAAAGCAGGCTATCTACCGTTTCCAAGGTGCGTCCGTTGAAAACTTTCTAAAGTTTCAAAACATTTGGAAAAGTATGAAAGTTATTTCGCTCGAGGAGAACTATCGTTCACATCAGTCCATACTTGATGCTACGTTTTCTATGATCGAGGAAAACTATGGTGAAGGTGAACACAAGGGACTTCGCGTAAAACTAAAGTCTGGCTCAAAAGAAAAACAAAAACCTATTGATATTGTTACAGCACCGGACACGGCTTCGGCAGATGAATTTCTTGTGACTGAACTAAAGAAAATATCTGAAACTGACAGTGATGCCACTGTAGCGGTGATATTACGATGGAACAGGGATGTTGATCATGTTCTGTCTCTGTGTGAGACAAACGGCCTAGAGGCTTCGGCTGAACGTGGAGCAGATGTCTTCGCTTCACCTATTGGGATGCTTTATTTTGCGTTACTCGACTATCTAAACGATCCATCAAAAACAGAATCACTTGCAGAAACTATTGCTGGAGGTTTGTGGGGGTTGGATTTTGCCAAGTCTAATGAACTAATAAAGAAAATAAGGAGTGGCAATATAAAAGATATTGAAAAAGAAATTCCAGAGCTTGCGACGCTGAAAAATGAGTTAAATAAATCTGGTGTCATCGATTATCTAATACTCGCAGGAGAGTTGTCTGGGCTAACAAAGCCAGAAAAAATATCTTCACCTATGCAGGTTGAAGTTTGGCGGGCAATAATTGACCTCGCGAGGGATTTGGCGAAAACATCTAGCATAGAAAGTCCGAGCGCTTTGATAAAACAACTTTTGGACTATCGAAAAACAGCAGAAAATAAAACTATCAAAATAGGTAGTGGAAAAAGTGATGCCAAAATACAGGTAATGACAGCCCATTCTTCAAAAGGTCTTGAGTACGACTATGTTTTCTTGCCATATGCTTTGGAGGAATATTGGATGCGACGGCCAAAGTCATCTGTGTTTGTTATGCCGAGGGATAAAGATACTAGTGATGAAGTAAAGGATTCTCGTAGACTGTTTTATGTTGCCCTAACACGTGCCAGAAAGCATGCTGTAGTGATATCGCCAATGCAGGATGGACTTGGTAAGGACTTCACGCCACTACGTTTTGTTTCAGAGCTACATAAAGAAAGCGTTTCTGGTTTTGATGCTCCACAAATGAAAAATATTCCAAAGACACTAAAGGGTAGTGAACTTTCATCACACAGAAAACAAGAGATAGTCGAATACACAAAAAGAGTTTTGCTGGAAAATGGTCTTTCTGTAACGGCGTTAAACCATTTTCTTGCTTGTCCAAGTCAGTTTTTGTACAAGAGTATTTTGAAAGTTCCAGAGGCACCGAGTCCAAGTTCAGAAAAGGGTATTGCAATGCACAAAGCCATGTCAGATGTTTGGAAAAATAAAGACAAGAGTGTAAGTGATATAACAAAGACAATAAAAGATTCTATAACAGAATATTTTGAAACTTCACTTCTACCAAAGTCGGAAAAGGAAATAATACTAGAGGAACTTTTGGCTAGCGCACCTGTGGTTGCCGGCGCACTAGAGAGCCACTTTGGTACAGATGGAGTAGTGCTTACGGATAAATGGATAGATACTACACTTTCTGTAAATGCAGATAAAGAGAAAATAAATCTTACTCTACACGGTCAGATGGATACTATTGTGGATCAAGACAAAACTGTTTTGGTTTTTGACTACAAAACTCGTGAGGCAATGAGTGAAAATGCCATAAAGGGAAATACAAAAGATTCTGATGGGAATTATTTTAGGCAGTTGGTTTTCTACAAGATGTTACTTTCTCTAAACCATAGTTATAAGAGTAAAAATATAGAACCAGCATTGGTTTTTATCAAACCAGATGATAAAGGTAGGTGTCAGACGATAACACTTCCAATAGAATTGGGAGATGAAGAGCAAGTCAAAAGAGAAATAGAAACTTTAGCCCAAAGTGTCTTTAATGGGAAATTTATTTCAGATAAATGCGACGACAAGGATTGTAAGTATTGTGCTTATAAGAAAATACTGTAGTTCAGTGATTATTTAATTATTGTTTTGAAAGACATCCGCAAGCGACGAGCTTGGTGTTGTCAACGACCCGAGTAAAACGAGGGCTCATTGACAACGAGGAGCTGAGGACAGAGCGAGGCTTCCGCAGGAAGAAGCCGAGAGTTCTTGAAAAATAATTAATTTAATAATCACTAATTATTACCAAATCTGGAAATCTACTTAAGTAGGGCATCAATAATACCTTTAACCGCTTCGAAAGACTGTGCTCCCTGTATCACTGTCTTTGTTCCATCTGCTGACACTATAATAGAGTTTGGAGTTCCTCGTCCTCCGGCCTTCACAGCATCCTGATAGTCAGCTTCAACTTTTGCTGCGTATTTTCCAGAAGATAGGCAAGTGTTAAACGCTTTTACATCTAGACCAACTTTTCCTGCAATAACTGGTAGCTGTGCTGGGTCCAAAGAATCATTTGAATTTGTTGTTGCGTAAACAAGATCAATGAATTCCCAAAATTTTTCTGGACCTCCTAGCTCGTTTGCACATTCTGTTGCTTCTGCTTCTTTTCTAGCTCTTTGGTGCAACTGGTCGATAGGGAAATGTCTGTAAACCCAAGCCACCTTTCCACTTTTACCATAGACATCCATAACTTGTTTCATTGTCTGGTGGAAAACCTTACAGAAAGGACATTCTGTATCAGAGTATTCTACAATTTTTAGTGTAGCGTTCGGGTTTCCTAGTATGTGATCCTCTGCAGTTACAGGTCGCATACCATCTGCATCTGGGTTCTTTGCAAGCTCAACAGTTTTTACTTGAGGCTGACTTGCAATTTTTATATTTGAATAATAAAGAGAACCGCCGATTAGGACTCCTGCGATAACGATAGCGATTGGAACTGATAACTTCTCAAGCATTTTATTATTATGGTTAACGGTTAATTTATTGTGATATGATTATATCCTATGACACACTGGGTCGCAATTGTTTTGGGTTTTATAGAAGGAGCAACAGAGTTTCTGCCGATTTCTTCTTCTGGACACCTTATTATCGCTAGACATTTGCTCGGGGTAAACGACCTCGGCGGACTTACCTTTGATGCGGTTTTGCAGTTTGCTACTACTCTGGCTATTGTCCTATATTTTTGGAAAGATATTTTTTATTTGTTTGTGACTTTTTATAACCTTGTTCGCAAAAACCCAGTAGTAGAAAAAGATAGAGTGCTGTTTTACTCAATTTTATTTGGAACAATACCGGCTGTCATCGCTGGGCTTTTGTTAGAGAACTATATGGATACTGTTTTTCGAAACGTGCAGTTGGTCGCAGTTACTTTGATACTTGGCAGTGGTTTGTTCTGGATTGCACAAAAGTTAGCAACAAAAAATAAAGATCTAACTTTGGGTAAGGGGATAATGATCGGATTTTTCCAATGTCTCGCACTTGTTCCGGGTGTTTCTCGTTCTGGAGCCACAATTTCTGGTGGACTTTTGTCTGGTTTAACACAAGAAGAGTCTGTGAGGTTTAGTTTTCTGCTTTCGATTCCTATTTTGATCGGTGCAGGTTTGAAAAAAATCTTGGAAGTTCGTCACGATGTGTTTACGTCTGCATTGGGTTCATCACTTTTGGTTGGTTCTGCAGTTGCTTTTGTAACAGGCTTGTTTGCAATAAACTTTCTAATAAAATACCTAAAAAATAACAATCTCGATTTGTTTATATACTATAGAATAGGGCTAGGTATAGCCATATTTCTCTTTTTCTCATAAATAAAACATAAAAATAGCTTGACAGTCAAGCATAGAGGTGCTATACTATTTGGGTACGTTCTTCGTTAACGCTGGTGGGAGCAGGCGATGCTCACCACCACCATCTTCAGAGGAGAGTCTCATGCGCTTCGACCTCGGGCCGCCGTCCGTCCATCAGTGTTTCTTGGAAAACGGCCTCGGCCAGGCCATCACTGCACAGCTCATCGACGACGACGCCGGCACGGCGGGCATCGGCACCTAGCAAGGTCGCCGCGCGCCCCGCAAGCCTCGCGAGTCAGGAGTCAGGATGATCAAGTCCAGGAAGATGAACAAGGGCCCGCCGGCCTAATCCGCATTTGGGTGCCGGCAGAGCATGGTGAAGCGGGCGACGACGAAAGGCCAAAAGCCTCGAGAGTCATCGCCAAGCGGCTTGGAATAGGGAGGACTGCAACTCCCTACCAAGCTTTTTTTATACTCAAAATTTGTTTTTTGCTTTTGTATAATGTAGTATCAAATTGCTCAGCTTTTCACCGGGTTGGGCAACACGGAGCTTCGGGGAGGTCCCGACAACAATGACTCAAGACCTCATCTTCTCACCAGTAGAGAATGGGTCGGTTAACTCAGGAGGTTGTTGCAGGCAACGTGTAGCTCGTAAGGAGGGGCAAAATATCGCCCCTCCGAACGAGTTTTTTTATTTAGAAAAGACTTTGAGTTTTAACTTCCGGTACTGGTTCCCAATGTTTTGTATCCAATTTTATTTCTTTTGTAAAAGGTCCTTCTTTAAAAATTAGTTTTTTATTTTTCATAGCGAATTCGTAAACATCCTTTGTGATTTTTACGTCATCAAGACAGTATTTTTTTATTTCCTCGACTTTTCCTTCGTTCCACCATTTAACAGCATCAAAACCATCACCACTTTTGTTAATACCAAAAGTTCCCATTGCAATCTTGTCTAACTTTAGCCATCTACCAGATGTTTGTTTTATTTCTTTGAAAATATCTAGTGAACGGATTTGTTTCAGGTCACCAAGGCCTGCTTTTCTGTAGTATTTGTTAAGTAGCGGGATGTCAAAGTATTCGCCGTTGAAAGTTATCATTAGGTCTGTTTTTTTGAATATCTCCCACATTGCATCAAATTCTTCTTGGAGGAATGTGTGGTATTTGTTTGTTTCAAAGTCGTACAGACCGACAACAGATATGTCCAAATCCTCTGGGTTTCTGGACCCTACGTCTTGGAATATGTTTTTGGTTTCTATGTCGAATACGATTTTCCGCATAAAGTCAGTATATCAGTGGATCTAGTGTTGGCAAAATACCAAAATATTAATAATATTTATAGACCTGCACAGGAAATTAGAAAACAACGACGAACGGAAAGAAGCCTGAAGCATTGTTTGAGCGATAGCGAGTTTTGCAAGAAGGTGAGAAGCGAAGCTTCGCAAGACCTTGAGCATTTTGTAATCAAAAAGCGAAAGGTGTACAGCTCATGTAATGAGATGGAGTGAGGACAATTGTTTTCTTGATTTCCGAGCAAAGCAAAACCCCAACAGGGGTTTATGCGTGTC
>CAYQQL010000008.1:0-2597 GCA_964420095.1 uncultured Candidatus Saccharibacteria bacterium
TAGAGTAGTCCCCATATGATAAATGCAGAAGTAGTACGAGCAGGAAGCGAAAATAACCTAAACCTTATCAGACGATTTACTAAAAAAGTCCAAGGTTCTGGTGTTTTGCCACGTGTAAGAAGCCTAAGATACGCAACTCGAAAGCAGTCAGAGTACGTAAAGCAAAAGAAAACTCTTAAAGTTCTAAAAAGACGAGAAGAAGTTACTGAGCTTATCAAGATGGGCAAAATGTCTGAATACACACGAGGAAAGAAATAAAATGAAGATTGAGACTTTCTCAATAACAAATAAAACCAAGAGCACACTACCAAGTGTGCCTTTTGGTAAAATAAAAGACGCAGGACTTGGAAAAGACTACTCCCTCTCTCTAGTTTTTGTCGGTGAAAGACGATCAAGAAAATTAAATAGTAGTTACAGAGCAAAAGATAAATCAACAAATGTACTTTCTTTTACGTTAGACAAAAAAAATGGAGAAATTTTTATAACTCCAGCTGTTGTTAAAAGACAAACAAAAAAATTTGGTAGAAATTTTCAAAATTTGGTGGCATTTTTATTTATCCACGGTTTAATGCATTTGAAAGGATACGACCATGGTAGTACAATGGAAAGAGCAGAAGAAATTTTGAGAAAGAAGTTTAAAATTTAAATCTCTTTTTCGCCAAAGTTTTTCTGAGACCGTTCACCTTTCCAGCGAAAGCTCACTTTGTCCTCGGCCAAAACTTGTCAATGAGCCTCGCTATGCTCGGTCGTTGACAAGACCGGCTTTTGGCCTGTGGGGTCACACAAAAACTTTAACTCAACAAGATTTAAATTTCTGCTATTTAAATAATGATGCGCAATATCACAGTAGGAATAGATATCGGAACATACCAAGTAAAAGTGGTAGTGGCAGAACTTGTTAAAGAAAACAATAAAAACGTTACAAAAATTCTCGGAACGGGCATCACAGAATCAAAAGGCTTGCGACATGGTTACATCATAAACGGCGCAGATGTAACATCTAGTATCCAAACAGCAGTAAGACTGGCAGAAAAAACTTCTGGTGTAAAAATACACAAAGCTTATGTAGCAGTTGGAGGTATCGGACTTTCTGGTATTACTTCGACATCTAGCACGATGATTGGACGTGCAGACCTACAAATCACAGATCTAGATATAGAAAAATTAGCCCAAATTTCAGAAGAGAGTATCTCACCAAACCTTATCCAAAATCACCGAATTCTTCACAGCATTCCCCTTTCATACAAAATAGACGGCAAACCTGTTTTGGCCAAAACTCCTCTCGATATGAAGGGCACAAAACTAGAGGTTAAAATGCTCTTTATTACCTGCCTAGAAGCCCACCTAAACGACCTCCTTGAGGCCGTAGATCAGGCTGGGATAGAGGTAATAGACGTTATGGCTTCTCCTATTGCAGCGTCGTTTGTGACCCTAACCAAGGCCCAAAAGATAGCCGGTTGTGTATTAGCCAACATAGGGGCAGAAACGATATCTATAGTCATTTTCGAAAACAACATTCCTATTTCTCTAGAAGTCTTCCCTATCGGTTCGACAGACATAACAAACGATATTGCTCTTGGTCTAAAAATTCCACTTGAAGAAGCAGAGAATATAAAAATTGGTGGCATAACAAGCACAACATTTTCGAAAAAGAAACTCGATGAAATAGTTTCTGCAAGACTTGCAGATATGTTTGAGTTAATCGAAAACCATTTGAAAAAAGTTGGACGTAACGGACTACTTCCTGCAGGAATATTTCTAACTGGTGGTGGAGGTGGTATAGGAACAATAGAAGATTTTGCAAAAGTTGCACTAAAACTTCCATCAAGAATAGCGAGTATGACTTTGGGTGATCAAAAAAGTGGCGTGAGAGATTCTACATGGGCTGTTGCGTATGGACTATGCATGTTGGGCTTTTCAAAAGAAGACAAAAAGAACCTCGGTGTCAAAAATACGATGAATAAAACTGGAATCAAAATAATTAATTTTTTCAAACAATTTCTACCGTAAATTTTATTAAAAATGGCTAAAATTAAAGGTTTATAAGAGCACAGTTGGACACATAGCGTCAACTGTTTTTATTTATAACCTTTGGTGATATAGTACTGGTACGAAAGAAATTAAGACATTAACTGTAACTATCAATATGCCTCAAATTAAACCAGAAGTAGAAGCATTCGCACGAATAAAAGTCCTTGGAATTGGAGGTTCTGGAAAGAATGCTCTAAACCACATGATCAACTCCAAAGTAAAAGGGGTGGATTTTATCGCTGTAAACACTGACTCTCAGGACCTACACCACGTACAGGCAAAAAGAAAGATTCACATTGGTAAAAACCTTACTCGAGGACTAGGAGCTGGAATGAACCCAGAACTAGGAAAGCGAGCAGTTGAGGAAACAAAAGAAGAAATACAAGAAGCAATAAAGGGCGCGGATATGTGCTTTATCACTTGTGGACTAGGTGGAGGAACAGGAACAGCTAGAATGGCTATTTATTAGTCGTTGGATAATTTTGCAACACCTATAGCAGTTGGTGGGTGTACCTATAATGGAAGTTTTTATGATGCAACCATTGACGGAAGTCCTGTTGTTTTGC
>CAYQQL010000008.1:2607-17535 GCA_964420095.1 uncultured Candidatus Saccharibacteria bacterium
GTAGCTAGAATCGCAAAAGAAATGGGTGCTCTAACTGTAGCAGTTGTTACAAAACCTTTCTTCTTTGAAGGTCAGATGAGAATGAAGCTTGCAGAGCAAGGTCTAGAGGAACTCCGAGCCGCTGTGGACGCTATTATCGTTATCCCTAACGACAGACTACTTTCTACTATTTCAAAAGAAACTACAGCAAAGTCAGCCTTTGCTATTTGTGATGATGTTCTAAAGTCTGCAGTAGAAGGTATCTCTGACCTTATTACAACACCAGGTATTATCAACATCGACTTTGCCGATATCAAAGCTGTTATGGCAGATGCAGGTTCAGCACTTATGGGAATCGGTCTTGCAACAGGTGAAAAAAGAGCAGAAGAAGCAGCAAAGATGGCTATCAACTCACCTCTTTTGGAAGTTTCTATCAACGGGGCAAAGGGAGTTCTATTCTCTATTGCAGGTGGTGATGACCTAGGAATGTTCGAGATTCAGGATGCAGCGAAAATTATCACAGAGTCTGTTGATCCAAATGCACGAATTATATTCGGAACCGTTAAGGACGAGAAGCTAAAGAAGGGCGAAGTAAAAATCACAGTTATTGCATCAAACTTCCCAGAGAACTTTAACAAGAAAACTCTTTTCCAATCCTCACCAGTTGTATCAAACCCAAACCCAGCTCCACGAAGAGAAGAACCAGTAGAGGAAAAAGGTAAAATCTACAACTCAATTCCAACTCAAAGCAGTACAGCAGAAGAACCAAAGAAAATAATAGACGATGAAGATGATGAGTGGGGTGCGGTACCAGCATTTCTACGACGGAGCAAGATAAAGTAATCTCAAAGTTTTTTACTCCTCACAACTTTTTTCTAGCAACAGAATATTTTGCTGTTGCAAAATTTCTTTCTACTCAGCTCTTCACGGCTTCCGTAGATGCTAGAAAAAAATTATGAGTCAACAAAACTTTGAGATTTTCGATTTCCTCGATATAATCTAACTCTATGACATACGACTTAATAATAATCGGTGGTGGACCAGCTGGGGTTTCTGCAGGAGTTTACGCAGCAAGAAAGAGACTTAAAACATTACTCATCGCTCCAGAATTCGGCGGACAGAGTGTGGTTTCAGAAGGTATAGAAAACTGGATAGGTACAGTGAAAATCTCTGGTACAGAATTAGCAGAAAGTTTAAAAAAGCACATACAGGCGTACGCGGGAGATTCTGTAGAAATACTAGAAGGAGAAAAAGTTGTAAATATAAAGAAAAATGTAGATGAATTTATCGTTGTGTCAGAAAGCAAAGAATTCCAGACAAAAACAATTCTAATAGCAACAGGTAGCACACGAAGAAAACTAGATGTTCCAGGAGCAACAGAGTTCGATAACAAAGGTCTTACTTACTGTGCATCGTGTGATGGACCTTTATTCGGTGGACAGGACGTGGTTGTTATAGGTGGAGGAAATGCCGCTTTCGAAACATCTGCACAGCTACTCGCCTACTGCAAAAGCGTTACCCTACTAAACAGATCAGAAAACTTTAAAGCAGATGAGGTGACTGTAAAAAAACTTAAGGAAAAAGAGAATTTTAAAATAATAACGAACGCAGTTCCAAAGGAGATCAAGGGTGACAAATTTGTTTCAAGCATAGTTTATGAAGACGCAATAACAAAAGTTGAAACAGAAATAAAAACTCCAGCGGTTTTTGTGGAAATCGGACTTATTCCAACAACTGACTTTGCAAAAGAAGTAATCAACCTAAACCACATTGGACAAATACCTGTAGACCCTAGGACACAACAAACTACAGTAAAAGGAATCTGGGCTGCAGGAGACTGTACAGACGGACTATACCATCAGAACAACATCGCATCTGGCGACGCAGTAAAAGCTCTTGAGGATATTTATATTGAACTACATACTAGGTAATTAAAACTGTCTGTTATATTTTAAATACTGAGCAAAAAAAGCAAATACCATTACGACAATAAATAAAATATAAGTGATAGGAATGTTTTTTTCTCCTGGGTCTTTCAAGTACCCAGTAATATCCCTATTTTCTCTTATAGCAATTAAAAGGCGATTTATTGAGCCAATACGTGCATAGCCTAAAAAAGAAAAGCTTCTTATCTGACTTTTAATTCCATCTATTTCTATGATTGTTTTTCTAGAGGTAATCTGTGCACTTTCAATAATAGGAACGACATAAAATCCATCAACGTCTATGTTGTCATATATTTTGATATTTTTACCACCAACAACTCCTTCGCAAAGATTCATGACTGCAATAACGGGCTGAAGTAACTTAGAAGTGCGCTTGCTATCAAAAGATAAATTATACTTTTTTGCCAGTCTCTTCATTCTTAATATTCTGAATAGGAAAGGAGAAGAGAAAATAATAACTAGAATAATTGCGATAGGCACATTCACTAAAATAAAAAATAGTATGAATGTAATATATTCAAAAATTGTCGTCATTTTATGTATTTTATCACAAATATTAAATATATTAAAAAAGCGCTCATCCGGAAACCGGAGGAGAGCTCGTGCAAACGGGTGAGCATCGAATAATCGAGGCTCGGAACTGTGTGTGAGTCATCTTTGCCAAGGCATTGATGACCGAAAGAACGGGGGGTGGGAGCTAGCGACCTGCCAGACTGCCAGACAATGGGTGGCGGCAGAATGTTCTACCTGTCCGCCAATGTTGACCTGTCTAAGCTAGTCACTGAGCTCCCTCCCGACACTTACAATTATACACCTGGTCATATGTTTTTGTCAAGGGGGAAAATAAAGAATAAGTATATTAATAATGTGGTAAAATAAAAAAATGGAGGCACAAAAACTTGTATTTAAATTAAAATCATGGTGGAAATTAGAATGGGAGCTAGTGTGTAACGGTGAACATTTAGGTAATTTTTCAATAGTAAATCGACTAACCTATCGCGAAGCAGTAGCAACTTCAAAAAACAATGAATGGAAACTAACTACTTCTTTAGACTTTTTAACAAATAAAATAACGGTGTTAGATAACACAGATAAAATAATTGCAAAAACCACCCAAATAAGTATTTGGCCACAATCTAGATACCAAATTGAATTGAATGATAAAAAATATATTCTTAGTTTGCTTCCGTGGAGTTTAATAAGTTACTCTGTAAAAGATGACACAAACCAAGAAATTCTAATAATTAGATTGGGCTTATTTGGCTGGTCTGCAACTATTAATTTACGAAATCATAATAATATAGACGACATAAATACAATTCTACTTATATTTATTTTGTTTTATTACACAAAAACTATCCGACAAAGACAAAGATTTATCTAATCGTAAGGATAAATTATAATCTAGAACATTACCCAGAATCGAAACTTATATTTTCAGTACCCGTGTTTTTAAAAAATACCGGGAATCTTCCGCGACTATTTACTCGCCGTCGCTCGTAAATGGAATCGAAACTTACAGTTTCAGTACCCCAATTGGATTTTTTAATTCGCTATGCTCTTAAAAAATCTCAATCGGGCTTCGATTCCCGACGTAGAGTCTCCCAGACTCTACTGTAAGGTCAGACAAGGAAAAACCACCCATAAGGGTGGTTTTTCGTGTGACCTTACCGGGAATCGAACCCGGATTGCAGCCTTGAAAAGGCCGCGTCCTAACCGTTAGACGATAAGGCCAAAAGCACAGGAAAACTATAGCATTTTTTGTATAAAAAGCAAAAATATGATAGCTTTTACCCTATAGAAAACATTGCGGGATTAGCTCACTTGGCTAGAGCGTTCGATTGACGTTCGGAAGGCAGCAGGTTCGAATCCTGCATCCCGCACCAGATGAAAATACTTAGTATCGAAACGTCTTGTGACGAGACAGCCGTTAGTATCGTGGAGGCAGTGGGGGGACTAGAATCCCCTTCTTTTAAAGTACTTGGAGATGCCTTGTTTTCTCAAATAGATATTCACAAAGAGTATGGTGGGGTCTTCCCTATGCTAGCAAAGCGTGAACACGCAAAAAACCTCTCACCTATTTTGGCAAAAGCCATGACAGATGCAGGACTTTTTGTAACAGAAAATAATTCATATTCAGTTGAAATTTGGGATGAGATTAAAATAATTTTAGAAAGAGAAGAGGGTCTCTACCCCGCTTTCAAAGAAACTTTTGAAAATATTAAAAAACCAGAACTAGATGTTATTGCTGTTACATACGGGCCAGGCTTAGAGCCAGCACTTTGGGTTGGGATCAGCTTTGCAACTGCGCTTGGAAAACTTTGGGGCATTCCTGTTATAGGAGCAAACCATATGGAAGGTCATATTGCTTCTGTTTTAATACAAAACCAAGACGAAAGAAAAATAGAATTCCCTGCTATGGCGGTTCTGATATCTGGAGGACACACAGAAATAGTTAAAATAGAATCTTGGGGTAAATATAAAGTCATAGGCCAAACAGTAGATGATGCTGTTGGTGAAGCCTTCGACAAGGTTGCAAGGATACTTGGACTACCCTACCCAGGTGGACCAGAAATTTCAAAACTGGCAGAGAAAGCTCGTACTGAAAATATTCCAAAGGTGGCAAAGCTTCCCCGCCCAATGATAAATTCAAATAATCTAAACTTTTCTTTTTCTGGTTTAAAAACAGCGGTTTTATATTATGTTAGAGATAACTTTTCTGGAAGTTATGAAAATATGACAGAAGAAAATAAAGCAGATGTGGCAAGAGAATTTGAGGATGCTGTGGTAGATGTAATAAAAGCAAAAACAAAAGGAGCACTAGACGAAAATGAAACAAAAACTCTAATAGTTGGTGGTGGAGTAATAGCCAACAAAAAAATTAAGGAAGTTTTTAATAATTTTGAAAATGAATACAACGGACTTGTAGTAAAAACTCCAACAAGAGAACTTGCCACAGATAATTCCCTAATGATAGCCGTAACTGCATATATAAATATCTCTCTATACCCAGAAATATTGGCCAATACAAAGAAAATACTAGCAAAAGGCAATCTATCATTTGAATAAAAAACGTAGTTGTGATATAAAGTTTAGAAGAAGCACAAAACAGAAATGACTCACGCAATGTGAGTCATTTCTGTTTTCAAACTATTTATTTTTTATTTCTCTAGGTCTATTTCTTCGTTTATCTTTTCTATTACCTTATTATTTCTGTATTCCTTGTACCAAAGGTATGACACTATAGCTATAACCAAAAGTAGTAAAAGATTTAACCAACCAAATCCAGTTATACACTGATTTGTTGTCCCAAATAGTCTACTGAAGAATGTCTGTATCGCTGTAGCAACTGCTCTTCCTGCAGAAATTACGTTTGCAGTTAGGTTACTTACGATTTGTCTTGTTGTTGTTGATACACCAGCAAGTGTTGTCTGTCCATCTGTAGTTGTAGCTGATCCAACATTATTCATTGGGCCCAATTCTACTGGAATTGGTTCTGTACTTGTTCCAGTTACAGGAAGAATATTTCCTTGTGATGGTAATGTAATACCTGCATTTCTAAGACTCATCAAGAAGTTTCTGTAACTATCTATTTCATCCTGTTGTTGTGCATTTACAGGGAAAGCTGTCTTACAGTATATTTCATTAACTTTTTTCTTTGTAAGAATGTATGTGTACGCTGTTGGAGCATTGTGTCCCCAAGGAGTTAGAATGTCATCCTTATATCGGTCTTGGAACGCATTTAGAGCAACTATAGTTTGGTCGTCATAGACACCTGTTATTTGTAGGTTAGTAAAACCTTCCAAGTCCCTTAGGAATATTTGAAGTTTTGTAACTTCTACAGGATTATTATTAAAATCCTTTCTCAAATAATCGTACAAGTAATAACAAGCGTTTGGAACGGGTGTAGGTGCTGGAGTTACAATAGAACCTCCACCTCCGCCATATGATCCAACTATTGGACCATTACCCCCTCCACCACCTCCGCCTCCACAGTTTGTACAAGGTGGAACTATTGCAGGGTTTACTTTTGTATCAACACTAGTTGTATTGTTTGTGGTATTTGGATCAGATTGGTCAGCAGAAACAGTAACACTGTTAGTTATAGTCTGTCCTTCAGTCCCAGTTTTTACTGTTCCAACCAAAGTTAGAGTTGTTGATGATCCATTCAAAAGATTTCCAATTGTCCATAGATTTGTAGTCGTACTATAACTACCCAAAGTAGAAGTTGCTGATACGATATTTAGATTACCAGGAAAATTCTCTACCAACTTTACTCCTGTAGCATTATCAGGTCCGTTATTTATTACAGTAACAGTATAAGTTAATGTCTCCCCAACTCCTAAAGTAGCCTTATCTGCAACTTTTGTAACACCTATATTTGAAGTTGGTGAACTTCCACCACCACCTCCAGCAGAAACTGTAATTGCAAGCATAGCTGTTGTAGTTCCACAGTTATTAACTGCAGTTAAATCAATATTAAATGTTCCAGTTTGTGTAGGTGTTCCACTTATTGAATTTGTTGTAGTAGAAAATGACAAACCAGATGGCAATGAAGTAGTTGCAACAGACAAACTATTTATTGAAGATGATGCAGTAAGTGTATATGTAAATGGATTATTAACAGTAACAGTTGCAGTTAATGGTGAAGTTATTTGTGGTAACAAACACTGAGGTGCTGGGTTGTATGTAACGTACACATTTACTGATCTACTTAGATTGCTTGAATCCAAAACTACTTGACCATCAGCATTCATATTTCGAAGAGAATCATCTGTTGTTGTAGCTGTAAATAATTCTGGACTGAAGTTGAAGAAGTCGAAAACATTATTCAAAGTCTGATTATATTTATCGTTATATTTTGGAGTGTTCCATTGTGCTCCGTTTACAGTTGAAGTTGAGTAATAATATGTACCCAAATTTAGATCAGAATATGTAACACAATTTGCATCATTTTCAGCCAAAATTAGCTTTGTATTAGCTGTAAATGTTGAAATATTCCATACTTTAGTTTGAACCAGTGTAGAAGCCACATTAGTAGTTGTACCCAAATTCATAGTAAATACTCCAGTAGGTAGCCCGACAGAAGATGTAGCTATAGTGTTTTGTGCATCAGCAAGCATCAAACAGAATGTAATCTGTCCTTTAGGACCTCCAGTGTTTGTGTCAAGGACATTTACTGTCCTTGACACAGGTATTGCTGCCAATCCTTTTGAATCTGAAACATTGTATGTAACCGTATATGTTCCAACTACAGCAGTATTAACAGTACTTGTAGCAACAATGTGGGATGTAATATCTCCATCCTCCTGATCTAGAGCAGTTGCTCCAGGATCAATATATGTACTTCCCAAATTTACTGAAGCTGGATTTAATCCAACTAGTGTTATAACTGGTCGATTATTTACTACTATACAAGGATTATTTGTTTTTATATCCAAACTCTTATCAACAAACTCAAATGACAAGTAAGACTGAACCACATGTCTTTCTGCAAAGTATACATCTACTACATGAGTACCAGCAGTTAGGTGTATATTGCCATTTTTACTTAGTGGAACATGAACACCATTGTTATCAACTAGTAGATTTCCATCTACATACACCCACAAATCATCATCTGATGTAGAAGTGTATGCATAGTTACCAGTTGTAGTTGCAGTCACTAACGCACTAGAATAAAGTCCGAAGTGATAATCATGATCACCCAACATTTCCTCTGGATTACTATCAAAAGGGAAAAAGTTGTCACCAAAATTTAAATTTGCATCAGTTCTAGTAAATCTATAAAAAGCATTGTCATACCAATTTGCTGTCCATATTGAGTTTTTTGAAAGAGGATCACCGTATGTATCAGACCAATTTTCTATAGGCATTTCCATTCCAAGTGTTGTGGATGCGTAGTTGTAGTATTTACTGTACCAACCATTTTCACGAACAACGTCGCATGAATTTACCTTAGGCACAACGTCCACTGTTCTTGTAACTGTAAAAGCAGCCAAGCCTTGTGAATCTGAAACATTGTATTTAACTGTGTATGTTCCAACTACAGAAGAATTTACAGTCGTAGTTGTAGCAATCTTTGCAGTTATATTTCCATCTTCAGGATCAAATGCTGTTGCGCCAGCATCTATGTATGTAGTTCCCACAAGAATAGTTGTTGGATTTAACCCAACAAGTGTTATTACTGGCTTCTGGTTTGCACTTGTGACAATAACTGTTCGAGTCACTGGAACAGCAGCCAGACCTTTAGAGTCCGAAACGTTGTAAGTGACTGTTGATGTTCCAACCACAGATGTATTTACTGTTCCTGTTCGAACTATGTTTGCAGTAATATTTCCGTCTTCGATATCAGAAGCAGTTGCACCCGCATCTATGTAAAGAGAACCAGCTAAGACATTAACAGTACTTGAACCAATAAGTGTTATCACTGGACGATTGTTGATTGGAGACAATACAACGTTAACTGTTCTTGTAACAGGTAACGCTGACAGACCTTTTGAATCTGAAACGTTATAAGTAAGTGTATATGTACCTACCAATGCAGTATTTACAGTTCCAGTTTTAACAATATCAGCTGTTATGTTTCCATCTTCTGGATCAGTAGCTGTTGCACCTGCATCTAGATAAACATCACCAACATATACAGTTACAGGATTTGAACCCAATAGATTTATAACAGGCTTCTGATTTACTTCCTCAACACAATCAACACCATAATCAATTACAGTTGCAAAAAACAACTGTTCATCACCTCCAGTTAGTTCATCTATAAAACTTCCATCTATTTGAACACGACCACAAGTTCTGTATCGTGTGTCATAACTAAAATTAAATTTACCAGACTCTGGTGGATTTCTATAATCAACCTTTCCAGATGCAGGAACAGAAAAACCATGGGCTGTAGTACCAGAACTACCAGCAGTATCATCATATGCACCAATAGTAACTACGTGCATTGTATCTGGACCATTAAAAGCAGTAACATCTACATTCCAGTCAAAAACTTTGTTACCGTTAGTTTTAACGTTGTAATAACCAACAACTCCACCAGATTCACTGATTGAATATTGAATATCTTGTCTCCAAGATGAATTAGAACCTGTATTACCATTACCACCATTAGAATTTGGATCACATTGATCTGGTCCAGTATCAACTGGGTCCCAATAACAACCTCCATTTCCATCACCCTTCCATCTTCCTTCAGCACTTACGATTTGAATATTAGATACAAAAAAAAGGCACAAAAATATAGAAAAAAAAGCTATTAACTTGGTCACGGAATAATTATTATTTATCATTGTTTTTTGATTCATATTCCTTGGTTTTTATAAGTGCCAAAAAGAATACGCTTGTTTTAGGTTTTAGTCAAGTTTTCAGAAAAAAAGTCTTGTGAATAATACGGCTAAACACGGCCGTATTGTTGAAATGTCTTTTATACCCAAACATCTGTCCTTTATACACTGATTTAACCTTGCCAAATCAAAGCAAAATGTTATGGAAATATAAAGGACATTGTTAGTATTGATGATTTTACATGTCCTTTATGCAAAAATAGGCTATTTTCATATAAAAATGCTACCAACAGGGACATTTATATGATAATCTAGAGAAATGAATGATATATTCTTATCCCCATATAACCCAAAGGAGACTGAGGAACGTATATATAGTATATGGGAACAAAGTGGATTCTTTAATCCTGATGTTTGTGTTGAGAAAGGAGTGACCAGTTCTGAAGCAAAACCTTTCACAATAGTAATGCCCCCAACAAACGCTAACGGTTCCCTGCATGCAGGGCATGGTTTGGTTATGACGATTGAAGACATAATGGTTAGATACAAAAGAATGCAAGGTTTTAAAACCTTATGGTTACCAGGTCTTGACCATGCAGGATTTGAAACTCAAGTGGTTTATGAGAAAAAACTAGAAAAAGAAGGGAGATCAAGATTTGGAATGGATCCAAAGATTCTATACAAAGAAATCTTAGACTTTACTCTAACTAATTCGGCAAACATAAAATCTCAGATTAAAAAAATTGGGGCTTCATGTGACTGGTCAAGAGAAAAATTTACGCTAGACCCAGAAATTGTAAAGACGGTAAGTCAGACATTTAAAAGAATGTATGATGATAATCTTATATATAGAGGTAACAGAATAGTGAGCTGGTGCTCAAAACATCAAACTTCATTCTCAGATCTCGAGATAAAAGATGAAGAAAAGATAGAAAAGTTCTACTACCTAAAGTATGGACCATTTACAATTGGAACATCTAGACCAGAAACAAAGTTTGGTGACAAATATGTGGTAATGCATCCGGATGACGCAAGGTATGCTGAATACAAAGATGGCCAAAAGATTAATTTGGAATGGATAAATGGTCTAGTAGAAGCAACAATTATAAAAGATTCTGCTGTTGACATGTCTTTTGGTACAGGTGTTATGACAATCACACCTTGGCATGACACTGTGGATTTTGAAATAGCCCAGAGACACAATTTAGACAAAGAACAGGTAATAGATGAGATGGGTAAACTTTTACCTATTGCAGGTGAATTTGCTGGAATACATATAAACAAAGCAAGGCCTTTAATAATCGAAAAACTTGCATCAAAAGGTTTGGTAGAGAAAATTGATGAAAACTACAAACATGTAGTGAGAACTTGCTACAAATGTGGAACATTAATAGAACCTCAAATTAAGAGTCAGTGGTTTATCAACATGAAACCACTAGCAGAAAAAGCTCTAGAAAAAATAGAATCTGGAGAAATAGTCTATATACCAGAACACTATAAAAAAATAACTATTCATTGGCTACAAAACATAATGGATTGGAACATCTCTAGACAAATTGTTTGGGGCATACCGATTCCAGCAAAAATTTGTAATAAATGTGGACACGGTATAGCAGATATTGAAAACAAAATCACAAATTGTGATAAATGTGGTGGTGATGTTAGACAAGACAGTGATACTTTTGATACATGGTTCTCATCAGGACAATGGCCGTTTGCTTCGCTCGGATACCCAAACAACGAAGATTTTAAAAAATTCTATCCTACAGATGTAATGGAGACCGCTGGAGAAATTATATTCTTCTGGGTTTCTAGAATGATAATGCTCGGACTTTATATTACTGGAGAAGTACCGTTCAAGACAGTTTACTTGCATGGTCTTGTTCTAGATGCCAAAGGACTTAAAATGAGTAAAAGTAAAGGTAATGTTATTGATCCATTAATACTTACAGAAAAGTTTGGTACAGATGCTTTTAGAATGGGAATGGTCATAGGCAATACTCCAGGAACTTCCCTTGCACTGTCAGAAGACAAGATCAAGGCTTACAAAAACTTTGCCAATAAAATCTGGAATATAACTAGGTTCGTATTGGAAAACACAAAAGACTGGGATGGCACAAAACCAGAAAATATAAGTGAAAATGATGCAAAAAATCTTAATGAGTTAAATGAATTAGTTGCTGATATCACAAAAGATATGGACAACTACAGATTCTACCTTGGAGCAGAAAAGTTATACCACTATGTTTGGCACACATTTGCTGATAAAATAATAGAAGAATCTAAAGAGAGTTTGAAGAATGAAGATACAAAAAAATCTACACAATACACACTCCGACAAATACTTGAAACTTCTCTAAAGCTTCTACATCCATTTATGCCTTTTGTTACCGAAGAGATCTGGTCTCACATCGATGGGAAAAAACTTCTTATGGTGACTTCTTGGCCAAAATAAGAAACATTTATGTTCCTTAATTTCACACAACAGTACCCTTTTGTTCTATCTTTTATCATAGGACTAATACCTGCTCTGGTTTGGCTTTGGTTTTGGTTATCTGAAGATACACATCACGAACCAGCAAAAATACTGACCCTATCTTTTCTGGGCGGAATGCTAGCAGTTATTGCAGTATTACCTCTACAGAAATTAGTCTATGACATTTTTGGTGGTCAAAATTCTATTTCTTTTGCTCTATGGGCATCTTTGGAAGAAATTATAAAATTTATATTCGTCTACTTTATTGCTATTTGGAACAAATCTGTAACGGACGAACCAATTGACGACATAATATACCTAATAGTGTCAGCATTGGGATTTGTGGCTCTCGAGAATACTCTTTTTATGATGGAATTTGTAGAAAATGGTGATTTTATCAACACCATAATTCACGGAAATTTAAGATTTATCGGAGCAAGCCTTTTACACACCATGTCATCCGCCACAATAGGTATATGTATGGCATTATCTTTCTATAAAGATAAAAAAACAAAAATATTATATACACTATCCGGAATTATAATCGCAATTGTATTGCATACAGCCTTTAATTTATTTATAATAAGTGAGTACATAAGTAATATTTTCTTTGTCTTCGGTGCCGTGTGGTTTAGTATAGTTATACTACTGTTACTCTTTGAGAAAGTGAAGCAAATAAATATAAATAAAATTGAACTTCAAAATAAAATTTAAAAAATATGAAAGATAACAGATCATTCTTTGAAAAATTAACTGGTAGCGTAAGAGTAGAAGATGAACCAGAGTTGGAAATTGAAGAAACCAGGCAACCATCTAAAACTGGACCAAATGGCGAGCCTTGGTTTGACGATGAACCAGAAGAAGGTCAGCTTACAGTTGATATGTATCAAACTCCTACAGAAATAGTTATAAAGAGCATGGTAGCTGGTGTAAAGCCAGAAGACTTAGATATTTCTATAGCCAGAGACACAGTAACAATAAAAGGCAAAAGAGAGACAGAAAGATTTGTAAGTGAAGATGACTATTTTCATCAGGAACTTTACTGGGGTTCATTCTCTAGAACTATAATGTTACCGGCAGAAATAGATGTGGAAGAAGCAGACGCAATAGAAAAACACGGCTTACTTATAATAAAGATGCCAAAGATAGATAAGAACAGACAGACAAGACTAAAAGTTAAGGGTTAATTATGGAAAAAATTAAGGGAATAGTTGGTTTTGGACTTTTTCTATTCTTACCTTATTTTTTGTTTTTCTATCTTAGTGATTTTTATTTACGTGGTGGAATTATTATGGACACCAACTTAGGATACATCCGTTTCGGTCTTGGAATACTACTAATTTCAATCTGGTTAATATTCTCCATTAGTTTATTTATAAAATCAAAAACCACTAACTAGTTAGTGGTTTTTGATTTTTGGTGCCAAGACCCAGGTTCGAACTGGGGACCCTTCCCTCTTCAGGGGAATGCTCTACCAACTGAGCTATCTTGGCGCTTTTTACTGACTCAAATCCTTAAAAGTATCCAGAATGCCATTAAAATTACCTACCACTGTCTCCTTAGTGCCTCCATATACGCCCGTTAAAGCTTCTATATAAGGCTGTATAAGATAATAAGCACCGACCGCTGATCCTATAATAAACACCCAGTAAAGAATGCTCATTATACGAGCCAGACGCATAGATCTCTGGATGGAACGCAACATACTGTTGTTTTCCTCCTCTAGTTCCACTGTTCTTTTAAGTAACTCTCTATCTTCTGGTTGCATGGGCTATATTATACCAAAAACCTATAAAAATCAAAACTTTTGTGAAACAAATTATGGTGCCTTCGGTCGGAATCGAACCGACATTTGACTCTTAGGACGAGCCAGTTCTATCCATTGAACTACGACGGCATTAAAAACTCGATCGGACTAAATCTATCATACTCATTATCAATTTGAAATACTTGGCACCCTTCTTGACCCTTAGCCTACACATTCCATACTTTAATTTCCCGATCTTATTACCTTTAATAATTTCAAAATATGTAATACTTTTCTCTTTAAGATTTAGGAAATCTAACCAAAACCTGACAGCCATTCTCTTATCTATATTTTCGTGCAATCTTAAACTTATTGTTATTTCAGCATCACAAACACCCAAATCCCTAATACAATTTAAAAAAACTTTTATAAGATATGGGTCACTATTTATAAGATTTAATTCTCTTTTGTTTCCTTCTCCCCAGTACAAACAAGAAAGAATCAAGAGTCTTTCTTTGGCGCTAAAATTATCAAAAAATTTAGATGCTTGAATACGTGCACTCTCCCAATCTTTCAATGATTTATTTTTACTTCCACCTCTTTTTATTTTCCATTCGTTCTCATATTCTGGAAGAATTTTAACGTCTTTTATATAACGGAATATAGTTCCATAGCCTCTATTTACAACACTTTTAATTTCGTTTAGTGAGTGTCCAGTCTCCCTTAATTTCTTTATCCTTTTTACTTCTGAATCTAATAATGCAGATTTCCCCATACTTATATTATATATGATATAACATTTTATTACTAGTCAGTTATCGATATATCCATTGAGACTACCCAAATAAATACAAAATGATAAATTACATTTTTTGAGTTGGTACAGCACTTGAAGTAATACTTAGCAGTTCAGCTAGTTTTGGCTTATTAAAACCGATTATAACGTCATTATCTATAGTAATAACAGGGACTCCTAGCTGTCCTGAAATATCCATCATTTCCCTTCTTTTTTCTTGATCTACTGAGACATCAAAAGACTCATAAGCTACTCCATTTGCATTGAAGTATTCTTTTGCCATATTACAGAAGTGGCATGTTGGTGTTGAATATACAGTTACTTTTTTCATAGGTGTTTTTTAATTTAATAAATGTCCAAATAGTATATCGGAAAAAACTGACTGTCACAATAGCAATTTTTACCTAAAAATACCTTTAATCTTGTCCCAAAAACCTTGTTTTTTAATTTTTTCTCCAGTACTTGCTATTTCATCTTGCACTATGATAACTATGTTTTCTTCATACTTTGCCACACTAAATTTTGCTCGAACCTCCTCCTCAATCCCTTGTTTTGTAGACAATCTATCTATTTTTTCCTGTAATTCTTGGTCTCTTAGCCTCAGAGACTCCACATTTTTAAGCGAGGCCTGTTTCAGTCTTTCACTTTCGACTTTTTTTCTATAAACTACCCCAGTTGAGTGCAAG
>CAYQQL010000009.1:0-17105 GCA_964420095.1 uncultured Candidatus Saccharibacteria bacterium
GTAGTAAATCCACCTTCTGGCGGCGGCGGTGGTGGAGGTGGAGGAGGGGGTGGCGGTGGAGGTGCCGGGGCTTATATAGCACCGCCAACTCAACTTAATACATCTTGTATTGGTGCGGACTTTAACCATGATGGAAAAGTAAATTCCGTTGATTTCTCTATAATGCTCTCATTCTGGAAGACACCGTATCCGTTTAAGAATGATTGTGTCGATGCAAATCAAGACAACAAAGTGAATTCAATCGATTTCTCTATACTTTTGTTCCAGTGGGGAAAGAAACCAATACAGATAAGACCTTAGGTTGTATAATATAGAAATGAATAAGAAGATTTTTTTACTTTTGTTTGTTTTTATACTAGTTCCTCAACACGGTTTTGCTTCCCAAGTAGAGTTTCAAGTGGTTCCAAATACGGATCCCAGAGACAATGCAACTATAGTTGGAGTTTATCTTGATTCAAACGATAAAAATATAAACGTTGTTGATGGATCAATAAGTATAAAAGCAAATGATGTTGGAAAACTATATGTAAATCCAGACACAACAGATTCAGTTTTAACTTTATGGCCAACACCTCCACAATTTATTGATTCAGAAGGAATTTTGCGTTTTGTTGGTGGGGTTCCAAATGGTTTTAAAGGTAAAGTGCTTATACTAAAAATGCGTTTATCTTCTCGTGTTGCAGGAGTAGCAAACATATCATGGTCAGATGGTTCAGGTTATGTAAATGATGGTAAGGGTACATTAGAAAATATTTCTGCCGAGTCTCTTTCTGTAAATATTAAATCAACTGGTGATAACTCAACAAAATTTTACACACAAAAATGGTTTATTGGTGCTATAATATTTTTGATATTCGTTTTTGTACTTTTTGTAATTTATGGAAAGAAAAAAAATATTTAAAAAATTATTGTTCTATTGTTTTATTTTTTTAGCATTTACTTTTTCAATAAAAGTTGATGCCGCTACTTTACAGATAAATTCTAATTCATCTACTGTTTCTGCTGGAGACAGTGTTATTTTGTATGTAAATGTAAACTCTGAAGGTATCTCTATAAATAACGCAGGGGCTACAATTAAGTTTCCAAATGATTTGTTTGATATTGTGTCTGTAAGTAAAAGTGGATCAATCTTTTCATTATGGGTAGAAGAGCCTTCTTTTTCAAACTCAGCTGGTACGATAACTTTTGATGGTGGCTTACCAACCCCGGGATTTAACGGTGTATTTGGCTCAGTTATATCGATTACCGCTAAAGCAAAAAAGGCAGGTCAGGCAGAGTTCACTTTTTCAGATGCTGCTGTAAGGGCAAATGATGGTTTGGGTACGGATGTATTAAATAGTCAGCAGGGGAAAATAATATCAATCATAAAAAAGGATGAGCCTGCGCCGGTAGTACAACCGATACCTGAACCTGAGACTCAGGTTCAAAATATTCAAAATATTCAGATATCATCCGCTTCTCATCCCAAGCAAGATTCTTGGTATAACGACGTGAACCCTGTTTTTAGTTGGGCAGTTCCTGCTGGGGTAGATGCTGTAAGAACTGGTATAAGTGAAAATGATTCAGATACTCCAACTGTGACATATAGTCCAGCTATAAACGAAAAAACAGTTAATGAATTAAAAGATGGAGTTTGGTATTTTAAGGTAAGACCTAGAAAGGGCGGTGTGTGGGGAGCTGTAAGCACATATGTAGTTAAAATCGATACTATTGCGCCAATAAACAATAAGACAGATTTTTACTATGACGTTTCTAATAAAACTATAAATATAAATTCCAGTATTATTGACCTAACTTCTGGCGTAGATCATTTTGATATTAAAATTAATAATGATTTTAAGAAAACAGTTCCAGCATCATTGTTTGTAGATGGTAAATACAAACTAGATTATGAAAAGATTGGTAATAACAAAATTGAACTTACTGTTTTTGATAAGGCTGGTAATTTTATAAATGTAGTTGGAAATTTTGTTGTTCCAGAGATACAACCAGGTAAGAATAATTTTGCATTTATAAAAAATATTTCAAATTCTATTTTACCAATAGCGATATTTGTAATGGTTGTTCTGATTCTGTACTTGTTAAAACCATACTATGCAATGTTTACACATAGGCATAAGATGAGAAACGCAATATCAAATGGAAATCATCCAAAAGCCTTATTGTTGCTAAAGAAGAGTTTAGAAAATCATTTGGATTTGTTGCAAGAAACTAGACACAGAAGAATATTAACAAAGGAAGAGAAACAGATTAAGGCGGGAATCGAAAATGATTTGGATGAGTTGGATCGTGCAATTTACGATATAAGTGCAGAGTAAATCTATCGAAAACGTAAAACCTCTCAGTGGCCTTACGCCCTCGTGAGAGGTGGGGAAGTTATTTAGGGAGGTCTTCCAACCTGATGCTACTTGTCTGGCCTTCTTCACCACGGAATAAGGTCAGATTTATGTAGAGTCCCCGCGAGTGCAGTGACACAAATACAGAGGGAACGACTGGCCACGCATTGCGTAGCCATTTGTGGTCAGACCCTCGCATCTTGTATGCGATGTACATGGCTCCAACCTCAACTGCTGTGCCCGCGATATAGGCCTGAGCTGGACCAGCGTCGACAAATGGCTTTGCAAGGATATCCCTTTCCTCGCAGGTGTAGCCACGCTCATCGCAGATTCTGAAACCTCGGTACGTCGACCAGAGGTCAGCGATCAACATTCCATGAACTATGGCTACAGTAGCCACGAACTTCTTGTCCATGGCATCGGGTTTGGGTTTAGTTGGTGGGGTTTGCTCGAGGGTCATCGTTCCTTCAAACGAAACAGCGTAGATTTCACGAAGGGGCTTGCCCTCATACATGAGAGTCTGGGCGCTGAGGTTCGTCGATAGAAGTAGCAAAATCAACGTGAAAAAAAATCGTATCATTAGGGTCTCCGTTTCCACTATTGACCTTATCATAATTAGTGGTAAAAAACAATAAAAATTTTATTAGATTTGATATACTATTTCTTGTGGAAGATACAAAAAAAGCTCTTGAAAAAGAACAATTGGAACTAGAGAACTCAATGCTCGAGGCGGACTTTTGGTTAAACAAAGATAGGGCTCAAGTAACCATACGTCGCATTCAGGAAATCAAAAACGAACTATCTGGTGTTGGTAAGTATGATGCGGATGATGCAGTCATGACTATTTTTTCTGGCGCTGGCGGTGATGATGCGGAGGATTTTTCTTCTATACTTTTGAATATGTATATGAAGTTCTGTAGTAAAAATAATTTTGGTTTATCTCTGTTACATTCAAATGAAAATGATCATGGTGGTTTCAGAAATGTAACAGTAGAAATTTCTGGTAAAAATGTCTATGGCATTTTGAAAAATGAGTCAGGGGTTCATCGACTCGTTCGCATTTCTCCATTTAATGCAAAGTCACTTCGTCACACATCATTTTCTATGGTGGAAGTTATTCCAAAGTTTGAGAAAGTAAAAGGTGGTGCAGATGATATAGAACTAAAGGACGATGACTTGAGAGTCGAGCTGTCGCGTTCTAGTGGTCCGGGTGGTCAGAATGTAAACAAACGTGAGACAGCTGTGCGGATAGTTCACATTCCAACAAATCTTTCTGCAGAATCCCAGAATGAGCGTTCTCAGGCTCAGAACAAAGAAAAGGCTTTACAGGTGCTCAAGGGTAAAATATATAAGGCTTTGGAAGATGAAAGAATTTCTAAAGAAAAAGGTATGTATATAAGTAAGACAACACAGATAGAGTGGGGAAATCAGATACGGTCATACGTCTTACATCCATACAAAATGGTAAAGGACCATAGAACAGGAGTAGAAACTAGCAACGTGGACGCTGTTTTGGATGGAGATTTACAAGAGTTTATTGAGGCGGAGAAAAACCTCTAGTTTAGGCTTTGCCCAGGGCTGTTTTTAAGCTATAATAAAAAACGTAATGATTCACTTTGAAAAAGTATCTAAAATATACACAGATAGTTCAGTGGCTCTAGATGAAGTCTCATTTTCTATCGAACCAAAGGAGTTCGTTTCTATTGTTGGACATTCTGGTGCCGGTAAAACAACTTTGTTGAAAATGTTTCTAGGAGAAGAATTCCCATCAAAAGGCAAAGTCTATTTTGAGTCTACTGATATTTCTAAACTTAAAAAAGATCAGATAAATAATTTCCGCAGAAAAATCGGTGTAGTTTTTCAGGATTTCAGACTTCTTCCTCACAAAAATGTTTATGAGAATATCGCCTTTGCTATGGAGGCTGCTGGGAAGACAGACGAAGAAATAGAGGCAGATGTACCACATGTTCTAAGTCTTGTTGATCTAGAGAAAAAGATATGGAACTTTCCACACGAACTTTCTGGTGGAGAAAAGCAAAGAGTTTCTATTGCAAGAGCCATTGTAAACCAGCCAGATGTTGTTATTGCAGATGAACCAACAGGTAACTTGGATCCACTAAATACATATGACATTGTACAAATATTAAAGAAGATAAATGATCTTGGAACCACTGTCATACTCACAACTCACAACAAAGGTGTTATAGACTCACTAAAAAAGCGTGTGATTACTATGGAAAATGGCAAAATTATACGCGACGACAAAGAGGGTAAGTATGTCATATAATAAATAATATGATTTGGACAAAAATAAAAAGAGTAATACGTGCTGGTTTCTATAGTTTTTGGCGAAACGCTTTCGTCTCACTTTCTTCTATCCTAGTTATGGTAGTTACTCTGTTTGTTATTGGTACAACGATGTTTTCTGGGGCAATTTTAAAATACACTCTAGACTATATAAAGGAAAAGGTCGATATAAACGTTTACTTTGTTACATCGGCTACAGAGACAGACATAATGTCGATGAAGAAAAAACTAGAGCAACTTCCAGAAGTAAAAGCTCCTGTGACATATGTTTCTAGAGAAGATGCACTAGCTGCTTTTAAAAAGCGACACGAAACAGACGAGTTTACTTTGCAGGCTCTAGATGAGCTAGGAGAAAACCCACTTGGGGCCGCTTTGAATATAAAAGCAAAAGATCCTTCTCAGTACGAAAGTATTGCGCAGTTTTTGCAAGGTAAGAATGCTTTGTCTGCAGACGGTGACACTATCATAGATAAAGTTAACTTTTATCAGAACAAAGATTCTATAGACCGTTTAACAAAAATAATTAATTCCGCAAACAGTCTTGGTTTTATTCTCACAATCGTGCTTATTGTTATTTCTATACTTATAACATTCAACACATTGAGGTTGGTTATATATATGTCAAAGGATGAAATCTCTGTTATGCGTCTGGTGGGTGCTTCTGATAGATACATAAAAGGCCCATTTTTCGTTGCGGGAGCTTTGTATGGTTTTGTATCTTCTGTCATAACTCTTATTTTGTTTTATCCGATAACTTTGTGGTTGGGAGACAAAACAGGAATGTTTTTTACAGGCTTCAATGTCTTTAGTTACTACGCATCATATTTCGGTGAATTTTTCTTGATACTTGTTGGTTCTGGTATTGCTATCGGTGCACTATCTAGTTATCTTGCTGTTCGCAAATATCTCAAATCGTAATTTAAAAGAATAAAATGTAATAACCAGAAATACAGAATGAAAAAGGGAAAACAGCACAAGTATATTTTCGTCATCGGTGGAGTAATGTCAGGAGTCGGCAAAGGTATAGCATCGTCTTCAATCGGAAAGATCCTTCAGAGCAAAGGTTTTAAGGTCAACCCAGTAAAGGTTGACCCTTATTTGAATGTGGACGCTGGGACAATGAACCCAACAGAGCATGGCGAAGTATTCGTTCTGGACTCTGGCCTTGAGACGGATCAGGATATGGGTAACTATGAGCGCTTTCTAGAGATGGATCTTATCTCAGACGATTATATGACCTCTGGGATGGTGTATAAACATGTAATAGAGAAAGAAAGGAACCTTGGCTATAGAGGTAAATGTGTAGAAGCGATTCCACACATAACAGAAGAAATAGTTCGCAGATGGAAAAAGGCCGCAGAACACCATGAGTCAGATATTTCTCTTATTGAAATCGGTGGAACAATAGGTGACTATCAGAATATTCTTTTTATCGAAGCAGCAAGAACTCTCAAAATAAAGCACCCACAGGATGTTATGTTCATTATGGTTTCTTACTTGCCAGTCCCCGGTTCTTTGGGAGAAATGAAAACTCGACCAACACAAAACGCAGTAAGACAGCTTAACTCATACGGTGTTCAACCAGATGTGGTTATCGCAAGAGGAACACAATCTTTGGATTATAAACGAAAAGAAAAGATAGCTTTTTCTTGTGCGCTTGCTCCAGAAAATGTTATATCTGCTCCAGATATAAGTAGTGTGTATGATGTTCCGCTTAACTTTGAAAAAGATAAAATCAGTCAGACTATTTTAAAAACTTTGCATATGCGAGCAAAGTCTCAGAATGGTGATTTGGAAGAATGGAAAAAGTTTGTAAACAAAAGAGCAAAAGCAAAACACGAACTAAAAATAGCAGTTGTAGGAAAATATTTTGATACAGGTGACTTTGTTCTTTCTGACGCTTATGTTTCTGTTATTGAGGCAGTAAAATTTTCTTCATATTGGAAAGACGCGAATACAAAACTAACTTGGATAAATTCAAAAGACTATGAAGCCGATCCAAAAAAAGTAGAAGAGTTAAAAGATTTTGATGGAGTTATTGTGCCTGGTGGTTTTGGCGAGAGTGGAATAGAGGGCGTACTTATGGCAATAGAGTTTGTTCGAAAAAATAAAATCCCATATCTAGGACTTTGCTACGGGATGCAACTTGCTGTTATTGAATATTGCCGAAATGTTATTGGGTGGAAAGATGCCCATACTGCAGAAATAAATCCAAAAAGTAGTCATGTTGTTATAGACATAATGCCAGAGCAAAAGAAAAATCTTGAAGCAGGGAATTATGGTGCGACAATGCGACTCGGTGCTTACACTGCTGTTTTAAAAAAAGGAACAATAACAGCAAATGCTTATGGAGCTACAGAGGTTAGTGAAAGACATAGACATCGATACGAGGTAAATCAAGAATACATAGAACAAATAGAAAAAGCCGGTCTAGTTTTTTCTGGCACTTCACCAGATGGAAAACTTATGGAGTTCGCAGAACTACCAAAGGCAGAGCACCCTTTCTTTGTGGGTACTCAGGCACACCCAGAGTTTAAGGCAAGACCACTACATCCTCATCCACTGTTTACTGCTTTCGTAACTGCGTGTTTGGGAAATAAGAAATAATCTAGTTTTGGTTGTAAGCTTCTTCTAGTTCAGAAATAACAATCTTTTTCATCTTTAACATTGCTTGAGTTACTTTGTTCGCTTTTGCTCTATCTGGATCAGACATTAGTTCGTTCAGTCTTGTTGGCACTATCTGCCATGACACACCAAACTTGTCTTTGCACCAGCCACATTGTTCTGCACTTCTGTCTGCTGAAAGTTTTTCCCAGTAGTAGTCGACTTCTTCTTGGTTGTCACAACTAACAACAAAAGATATTGCTTCATTGAACTTTTTAAAAGGTCCAGCACTCATTAGAGTCATTTCCTGACCTAGGATGTTTATACTAATAATTTCTACTGTACCTGAAGGAGTATTTTCTAACATCTGACCCTCGGCCGCAGTTTCATCTTTGTTAAATACTGACTTATAATAATTCGCTGCTTGTCGTGCTCCAGTTTCAAACCAGAGAAAAGGTTTTATTTTTTGCATGGAAGATATTATAGCAAAATAACCTTTTATATCTCCACTCCCGCATTCAAGTTCAAATCCGCTCTGTATCGCTCTATAACTTCTGGGTGTTTTCCATCTATACAATCTTTTACAAACAAATCAGCGCTTTTGCTGTCTGCAAAAGTCATATAAGCTAGTGCACCATTACACACAGCTTCTATATTTATCTTTGCCTGAGACATACTCTTCAAGTTAAATGTTTTGATAGGTTTGTTCGCAATAATTCTCTGTGCTTCTTCTACTCCGAGACTATAGTCAAAATCCCATCGTGGAGGCAGGGCAAAAACATACGTGTCATTTCGAGCCATTTCACTTGCCATTATTGGCGCCGCGGATACGGTGAAATTTTCAGCAAGGTATGAATTCCATTGTGCGATAGTAAAAATCAAAATAGGCAAGTCTTCGTATGGAGCACCAGCTGTCCATTTCGGATTTCTTATTAATAGTTTGGGTCCACTTTGAGCAGTTTTGGAATTAAGCGGTGTTCCTTTCCATGTATTTTCTACAACAGAATATCCTTTCCAATTGTCTGGTAAAGAAAATGTAAATCCGTACTGATCATTTTTGTATGTAATTGAGTTGTCGACTTGGATAGGAGTTGCTGCGCTATTTTTGTTATTTCTAAAATAATAAAACATCGATCCAGCAACAATAATTACCATTATTACGATAATTGCCACCATGATACCAGTGTCTTTGTTGTTATTTTCCATATGAGAGGATTAATTACTAATGTGTACTATATAAGACGTTGGAAGCTGGGAAAGGTTACAGGGGTTACTTACATTCCATTTGTTGTTTGGTATCTAGTGCTTTTTTAATGAACTGATTGTTATCGTTCCAGTTTATGTATTTATCAAATTCCATAGGTTCTATTAATTTTATCTCTTCAACATCATTATCTGGATCAGAAATAAAATCACCTTCTGGCTCAACTAAGCACACTGAAAGAATTTGATACATTATTTTTTTATTTGGTCTATGGAATGTTTGGAAAAACATAAATTTATGTTTAAGCATTTTCATATTTGTTTCCTCACTTATTTCTCGGCGCGTGGCATCTACAATATTTTCACCTTGTTCAACACCTCCACCTGGTACTGTCCATAAATTACCTGCTCTAACTATCACCAACTTATCACCATAGAAACAAAAAGCTCTGGCTCCGTTTATAATTTTATTTTTATAATCAAAATCGTTTTCAATAGGACTTGAGATAATTTTAACGATCTGGTCAGTATCATTTTTATATTCAGTTACTATTTCCATTGTTTTTTAAGATTTAATTAATAACTGCCAGACTTGGAACCTTCACAGCTTGGAAACCTACGGTTTTCCTAGCCTTTATAAATTCTCTTTAAGTTTTAAATTGATGATTTTTAGTACTTCATCAGAAATAATAAACTCATTTCCTTGCCCGTGTAGATAATGATGTCCGAAGTTAGGATCTTTAAAGGTATAACCTTCAAATTGAACATTCTCACTATATCTTGGTCTCAAATGCCAGTGGACTTGTGGTTTTGGTTCTGTTTCTTTATACGCGTTGTTCATCAAACAAGTCCAATTAAACATGGTCGCATTAAATGTTTTCTTAAACAGTGTTTCAAGTTTTTTTACTAGATTAAGAAAATCCAATATTTCATTCTCATTAATACCAGCAAGATTACCGCATTCTCTCTTTAATAGAACAACGCATCTACCAAGATAGAGTTGATCTTTTATTAATTCAACAGACCAGTACTCCGTTTCAAGAATTATATTGTTATTCATATACGGTTTATAAATTAACGGCTGCCAGAATTGGACTACTCGCTTCGCTGCGTCTTGGAAACCCTCGGTTTTCCAACGCTCGCTGTCGCTCACTGCCTTCCGACACGGGAAAGACTTTCTTTCCCGACCCCTATCTAGTCCAAGTCTGTCATCGTCGTCGTTATTAAAATAACTCCTAGCTGCCAGACTTGGACTCGAACCAAGATACTATCCTCCAGAGGGATAAGTCCTACCATTAGACGATCTGGCAATACAACACAGAATACCCGAAAATTGGCCTTTTTACAAGAAAATCCAATAGAAAAAATGATATCATTTAATCCATGTACTACCTCTACATCCTCCAATGTTCTGACAAGTCTCTCTACACTGGAATAACTACCAATGTAAAAAGACGCTTTGAGGAACACAAAGCTGGGAAAGGTGGGCACTATACGAGTGCTCACAGGGTTGTTAAGATAGTGTATACAGAGGAACACAAAGACAGATCGTCAGCATCAAAACGAGAAGTAGAAATAAAAATGTGGACAAGAAAGCAAAAACTAGAATTTATTAAAAATAATGTCTAAGCATCACTTACAGCCAAGAGTTTATATCCCAGCGATTTTTGCTCTGGTTATTGTTGCTGGACTTACTGTCTATAGTTCAACGCATAAAAATAAATTAAAAAGTGTAGAGGTTAACAAGCCAGCTCTCGCAATAGATACAATAAAAGAAGAACCGGTAGGTGAGCTTTTGGGTAAGGCTTCTATTAGTTTTGAAGGAGGTACAGAAGAAAGAAATAAAAATATAGAACTCGGAGTTTCAAAGTTAAATGGTAAAACTATTTTACCGGGTGAAGAATTTTCTTTTATTAAATCTCTCGGTTCGGTGACAGAGGAGGATGGGTATAGTATTGCAAAAGTTTTTCTAAATGGGGAAGTTACAACTGGTGTAGGTGGGGGTCTCTGTCAGGTTTCTACAACCCTTTTTCAAAGTTTGCTTAAAGCTGGTTTGCCTATAACAGAACGACACAATCATAGTTATACAGTTTCGTATTATGACGTTGGAATAGATGCTACCTACTCTGATCCTGGTGTGGATCTAAAGTTTGTAAATGATACAGGCAGTCCAATAACAATAAAGGGAAAAACAGAAGATAAAAAGGTTGTTTTTGAAATATACGGAACTTCTGATGGCAGAATAGCAACAACTACAGAACCTATAATTTCAAATGTTGTAGACGTTCCTCCAGCGAGATATGTGGCGACCACAACCAGAAGTAGCTCTGAACCAGAGTGTGTAAATAAGCCACAGATAGGTTATACATCTAACGTAATCTACAATGTGCTGTACCCAAATGGTGATTTTAAAACCAAAGAGTTTAAATCAAGATACAAACCGTTACAAAAGGTTTGCTACTATTATGGCGTTTCGACAACAACACCAACCAGTTTTTCTGTAAGATAGAAAATTGGCTCTAGAATATTCATTTAATATCTAGTTTGTATTTTTTACAAAAGGTATATACTAGAGTTATGAATAGAAGAGCTTCTTTCTTTATAACTATTTTTCTTCTTTTAACTACGGCTGTAGCTGTATTTGCTTGTGCTTATGTTTGTACTGGAGACACTTGTACAGAACATCATCATGATATGGGTATCCATAGTGGCAATATGGATCATATGTTAGCTGTTACTCTGGCAGTTGTACCAGCTATTATTTCTTTTGTTGGTATTATGCTCGTTTTGTTCTATTTTGTAAGTTTGGATTTGGTAACACTTTCAAATCAATCTAGTTTTGTTTTTATAGACAGAGGTCCACCGATAAAGAAAAAGCACAGGCGCCTATTTTTTGACCCCAGATCACCTCCATTATATTAGACGGTTTTATTACTAGTTCTAATATAAAAAATATGGAAATGACACATTATATGCAGTTACTGGCTGAAAATCAGCCATGGAATCTGCTTATGTTTATGGCTATACCGGTTGTTCTTGCGGAGACAGTGGCAGTTACTGAGTTATATATTTTGTTCACAAGGAACTTTAGTGGCGTGGTAAAGAGAATAAACTCTTGGGCTGGGGCATTCGTTGGAGTTTATTTTGTTGGTGTATTTATCTATCTATTGTCTACCGCTGTTATACCTTTAACAACAGGAGGTGCATGGAGAGGTTTTGCGGATATCGTGGCAGTTGGATTTTACTTACTAGGTGCTGTGCCTCTAGGAGGTCTAGCTTTGCTTGAGTTTGGTTTAATAAAAAGAAATTCAAGCGATGAGGAGAAACTAAAAACACACGCAATGTTTGTCGCATTGTTTCTTGTGGTAGCTCATATTGCAATGATATTCGGAATGTTAAACCCAACAGTTTTGGGTTGGAATGCCCCGGTAGATACTATGGTTATGCCAGGAATGAATTAAGACTACATAACAAGTAGACAATGTATTGTGGATTGTGGCTATAGCTCTCCGAGGAGAAATGCTGTATAATGGTTGGTATTATCTTTTAATCAAAAATATGGAAAAAAAGAATTCAGCATTTATGAAGCCTATGACTGTTAGTGATGAACTAGCAGCAGTAGTAGGAAAGGGCCCAATGCCACGATCAGACGTTGTTAAGAAGCTTTGGGTTTACATCAAGAAGAACGATCTACAGGATCCAAAGAACAAGAGAAACATCAATGCAGACGAGGCTTTAAAGAAAGTTTTCGGAGGAAAGGCTACGGTAAACATGTTTGAAATGACAAAACTTGTTTCAAAGCACCTATCTTAATACTTACTTAGGATGGTAAAACAAAAATCCCCAGAAGGGGATTTTTGTTTTATTTTAGATCCAAAAAGGCGTTTATATAGTGGATAGCGACTACTCCATAGCTTTTATCTCGCATAAACGCTTTATCCAGCTCAGTTTTCTGTCTGTTAAAGTACTTTTTGTTTGTATTGTGGAAAGTTATATATGGTGGTTCCACATCGCCAGTCTCTTGAGCGATTATTATTTTTGTTTTATGTTCGTTGGCAGAGTTGATTTCATCTTTGGATATATCTATAGAGCCATCTATACCTTTTGTGAAGTTTCTATAAGACATAATTATAACTTTACTTCCTTCTCTTCTGTCGAGTATTGATAGTAAATGCTCTGAGGCATATTTTGACTTACCATTATACAAAAACTTTGGAGTTTCTCCGTTGGAGCCATCATAAAATTCTGGAATCACAACAGTGAGCTCGAGGTCCTTGTTATTGAGCATTGAGACGGTTTGGTTTACTAGGTTAAGAAAATTCTTAAGAATTTTTGCTTTATTTTCTTTATACTCGTCCAAAAGATATGGTTCTACATCGTACTGAAAACCTCTGAACTTTACAGTGTGCTCTTTGTTGAATTTCAAAGCGTAGTTTAGTGTGGCGAGGGCCTTATATGTGTTGCCGTCTTCTGCCCAGTTCCTCCATCCAGCTTCGGCGTCTACAGTTATGCCATTGTCATTTGCCTTTTTGATAAAATACTCTATTTTTTTATCAAATTCAGCTCTTTTTGCTATTTTTTCATCTCCATCAGGCATTATGTAGATGTCTAAATATGAATCTATAGAAAGATAGATGTTTTTGATTCCGTATTTTACTGCGCCAGAAATGATACTATCACTATATTTTTCTGTTAGCTGGGGGATCGGTGTCCACAACCAAGTTCCTTTTTCGTATTCTTTATCTTTCAATACTGAAGTCTTGTTTATAACACTTATTGCATTTGCTAACATACTTTCTTTTTCCACAAAAGTTATATTAGAAAACCTTTTGTCAGATTCTACTGCACTTTTTGTTATATTTTTATCGGAATAAAGAGTAGGATAGACGGTAGTTTTTGGTTTATTTGTAACGGATATATTTACTACAGAGTCCTTGTTCGTAATCGTCGCATAAGATAAAGAAGCAATAGAAACAAGCGCAATAAAAGCTACAGTGATATAGCGATAATTATTTTTTTGCTTAACTTTTCTATTTTTTCTTTGCATCTATTAGTTTTTCTTTATCATCCATTTTTTGATGTCATCAAAAGTTCCACCAACTTTTTTGTTTGGGTTAAATATATTCTTTGGGTCAAATATGTTTTTTGTATCCTTAAAAAAACCATTAATTCTCTCTCCGAACTGTTCTAGCAAGTATGGAGTTCGGATTATGCCGTCATTGTGTTCGGCAGAGTTGGAACCCTTGTACTCTTTTACGATGGCATAAATTTTCTTTGATATTTCCAATATAATGTCAGAGGTAAAAGGTGAGTCCAGATCCATAAGTGGGATTATGTGAAAGTTACCGTTTCCCAAGTGTCCCTGTACTGTATAGTCTAGTTTATACTCATCAAGAACAGCTTTTATTCTGGGTAAAAACTTTGGTAGATATTCTGGCTTAACAACTAGATCGTCAATAAAAGGAGCAGTTCTTTTTCCGTGGACGTGTTTTCGTAGAAGGTTAAAGCTTTCGTGTCTTATGTCCCAGTATTTTTCTGCTTCACCACTATTTTTTGCAATATGCATTTTAAAGTGGAAGTCTGTTAGGTGGTCACGAACTTCAGTTAGTTTTGCTATAACTTCTTCTTCTGTTTCTCCTGTAAATTCAATCATCAAAATTAGTTTCGGAACTCCACCAGAAAGAACCATAAATGTTTCCGGTATAAACTGGAAACCAAGTCTCAGTGCACCAAAGAAACCAAGTTGCTTAAAGAAATCAAAGAAGAAGCGCACAGCTAGGATCATACTTTTATCATCGTATGTTTCTAGGCTTTCTGGCTTGTATGGAAGTATTCTTGTAACCAACTCACTTACTTTTTCCAGAGAGGGTAGGAATACAACCAAAAGGTTTGAATATTTTGCTATAGGTATTAGGTCAAAAGTAATCTCTGTAACAATCCCAAGTGTGCCTTGTGAGCCAGATATAAGTCGACAGAGGTCAAAAGTCTGCTTCTCTTTGTCATAGACGTTCCATAAATAGTATCCAGAAGAATTTTTTGATACGTCTGGTTTTGCAGAAACTATTTCGTCGTAGTTGTCCTTTATTAAATCAAATATTTTTTTATAAAGTTCACCTTCAAAGTTGTTTTGAGCAATCTTTTCTTCAAGCTCCTTCAGTGTCATAGGTTTTACTTCGTACTCGTTTCCATCAGAAAAAATCACTTTTAGTTTTTTGATATGATTCTCAACTTTTCCGTATTTTATACTTTTCTCCCCACCGGCATTGTTTGCCACCATTCCTCCAACAGCACAGATCTCACGAGATGCTGTATATGTCGGCATTATTTTGCCAATTTTCCTTGTGGCTTTATCAAAATCCCTATAGAAACATCCAGGTTCTACTATGGCATAGTCGTCCTTAACCTCGATTATTCTGTTCATATATCGAGTAAAGTCGATTATTACAGATTCATTTAATGAACCACCGCTCATACAAGTACCAGCAGATCTGGCTGTTATGGAAAGGGAAGGATCCTTTTCTTTATTATCGTTTACCCACTTTACTGCAGTTTTTACATCCTCACTATTTTTTGGAAATATTACTAACTTTGGTTTTATCTCAAAAAGACTGGCATCTCGAGAGTATTTTTTAAGAGTTTCTTCTTTGCTTTCTATATCCCCACTAAAAATTTTTTTCAACGCTTCAATTATTTCTGTATTCATGGTTTTATTCTAACAAATACAGGTTTATTATTCTACAATGATTAATTCTTTTTTTATTGCTATTGACATATAAATGTATAGTAGTATGATTTCGAATGGAGTTTGACACGGAGGGTTCTAGATGGTTGGTATGAGCATGAAGTCTCTCGGGTTTGTTCGGTCAAGCGAGCATCTCAAGAGAACGAGCGAAGATCTTCGAGGAGATCTTACTGACAAGGCGCTTGCAGAAGGGCACTACGTCACTGATGTTTGTGTCGCAATCGCTGTCGGAGGAGTGACGTCACTCGGCAGACCAATACCGGAAGGTGAGAAGTTCGACCCGCTAAACTGTTGTGAATGCGGAGAGGAGATATCCGAGAAGAGGCGCCGGTACGCGCCAAGAGCTATTCTGTGTGTGCGCTGTCAGGAAATGCACGAGAAGAAGTAAGCTGTCGATAACATCAGTCTACATTTTCGCATTTCTGTTGTTCGTTCTTTGATGAATAACCAGTAAGAAAAGGAAAGCTCGCTCGTCGTCGTCGCGTCGTATAGTCGTTGTCGTCTCGGTCGGGCTTTTTTCCTTATATAAAATTCATATTACGTGCTATAGTTATGCTCAAATGGGAGACTCTTTTATTTTTCAATTTATCAAAAAATGGCGACAGGTTGGTGCAATAATGCCTAGCTCTATTTTTCTTGTAGAAGATATGCTTGAGGAGGTTGATTGGAACTCTCTAAGGCTTATTGTGGAGCTCGGTGCCGGAAGTGGTTCTTTTACAAAAGAGATTTTGAAGAAAATGCATCCAGAAGCAAAGCTGTTTGTATTTGAGATTGATAAAGTTTTTATAAAAAAGTTAAGTAAAATAGATGACACAAGAATGACTTTGATTCCAGATTCTGCAACAAATATTTCAAGATATTTAAATGGTGAAAAAGCAGGAGCTATTATTTCTGGAATACCTCTTTCTAATCTCGACAATAAAACCAAATCAGAAATAATAAAAGACTCTATAAAAAATATGTCAGAGGACGGTGTTTTCCTTCAGTTTCAATATTTCCCAGAGTCGTATAATTTTCTAAAGAGGCGTTTTGAAGATATAAAGGTGCGTTTTACATTATTTAATACACCACCAGCCTTCTTTTACATTTGTAGGCTTTAGAGTGGTATAATGGGTAGTATGAATAAAATATATAAAATCTTGTTTTTGTTGCTGGTTATTGCATTAGTAGCTTCAGTTTATTTTCTGCGAGTTGATAAGAACGATAAAGTAGAAAAAAGTTATAAGGATGCCACGTACATTGTGGAGGGTGAAAGTATAGAGCTTGTAAATGGTAAAAGCGAGAAAGAAGTAGCTCCGGGTTCAGCATCAAAAGTTTTGGTTAACTATTTTGGAAACGAAGTTTTTTATGATTTTGATAGTGATGGCAGGGAAGATGTCGCATTTTTGCTAACAAAACAGGGTGGTGGGTCAGGAACATTTTACTATTTGGTTGTAGGTCTTAACAAAGAGAGTGGTTATATTGGTTCTGGTTCTGCTTTTATTGGAGACAGAATATCTCCACAAACTACAAATATAAATGAAAAGGGTTTTATAGTGGTAAATTATGCAGATAGAAATCCTGGGGAAAGTTTTGCTGTAGAACCTTCATTGGGTAAAAGTTTGTGGTTCAAACTTGATCTAAAGGATATGCAGTTAGGTGAAGTGGTCCAGAATTTTGAGGGTGAAGCAGATCCATCAAAGATGACGCTTGGTATGAAAAAATGGAGCTGGGTTTCAACACTTTATAATGATGACACAAGAATTTTGCCAAAAAATTTAACTTCATTTTCATTAACATTCAAAGACGACGGAACCTTTTCTGCAACAACAGACTGCAACGGTGTGGGTGGAGAGTATAAAGTTACAAAAAATAAGATTGTCCTAGATAAAATGATATCGACACTTATGTATTGTGACGGTTCACAAGAGTCA
>CAYQQL010000010.1:0-14402 GCA_964420095.1 uncultured Candidatus Saccharibacteria bacterium
TGTGGGGGGAGCCGACAAAAAATGGAAAGGAAATTTTTGGTTTTGCTTCGCCGCTATCAATATTCTCATCTATTGTAATATATCACATTATTGTTAAACAACACAACAAATTGCTAGAATGTAGTTGTGGATATGAAAACTTCGTCAATAAAACTGGGAAAAAACATAAAGCGTATACGAGAGCGAAAGAAAATGTCGCAAGGCGACATTTGTCGTGCTCTCGGTTTTGATCGTGCCCAAATGAGTAATATTGAAGCTGGTAAGGGCAATCCTACGCTTTCCACAATAGAGAAAATCGCCCAAGCGCTAGGAGTCGCGAGCGATGAGCTTTTGAAATAACTTTATGACCACAGAAAAAACAATTTTAACACCAGAACTTAAAGTATTGAATTTTCAAGAAAGTTTAGATTTTTATACGAAACTAGCAGGATTTGAAATTCTTTACGACCGACCAGAAGAAGATTTTGCCATGCTTGGAATAAATGGTGCTCGTCTTATGATTGAAGGACTTACAGAAAAAAGTCGTACATGGAAAGTCGGAAACTTAGAGCGACCATTTGGTCGCGGTATGCATTTTCAAATTGAAATACCAGATGTTCAAAGTTTGTACGAAAATTTCAAAAAAGCTAACCACCCAATCTTTTTTGAAATGGAAGAAAAATGGTATCGAAAAAACGATAAAGAAATTGGGAATAAGCAATTTTTGGTGCAAGACCCCGATGGTTATTTACTAAGATTTTTCCAAGACTTGGGAATTAGGCCAATCAAATAATTTATGGAACCAAAAGAAACAATCAAAAAATATCTTAATGCCCTACAAAAATCAGATTACGAATATCTGATCAATTTGTTTGCGTCTAACGCCATTGTTCACTCTCCGCTATATGGTGAGGTTGAGGCAAAGAAATTTTATACAGATTTATTTAAGGATACGAATAAATCCGTCATATCTCTAAAAGATATTTTTACGAACGAGGACGGATCAAAAGGAGCCGTAAATTTTTTGTATGACTGGACTTTGTCTGACGGTTCGCCTGTCTCTTTTGATTGTGTTGATATTTTCAAATTTAATTCTGAAGGAAAAATACAAGAACTTACAATTATTTATGACACCTTGCAAACTCGACCAAAATTTGATAAACTAAAAATATGAAAACAGTAGGAATCATTGGCGGACTTGGACCAGAAACAACTTCGGAGTTTTACCTCGATTTGGTTTTTTCGTGTGCTAAGAAAGACAAAACAGCTAGACCAGCTATTGTTATTGCTAGTGTTCCTCTACCATACCAAATCGAGGAAGATTTAATTTTGAAAAGTGAGGGCATGGAGCGATATATTCCATTTCTTACAGCAGAAGCTCAAAGACTTGAAAAGGCAGGGGCAGATTTTATCGTTATGCCTTGTAATTCTCTGCATGTCTTTATAGAACAAATTAGAAAATCCGTTTCCGTTCCAGTGTTAAGTATTGTTGAAGAAACTGTTAAGTTTCTGAAAAAGGAAAACATGAATAAAGTCGGGATTGTTTCTACTTCGGCAACGATTAAAAATAAACTTTACGAAGACGCTTTTGCAAAAAGTGGAATTGAGTATGTCGTTCCGAACGAACTCCAACAAGCTCGAATGGGAAAGTTTATTTTGAATCTTGTTGTTGGTCAACAGAAAAATCGAGACCGCGAGGAATTGATAAGTATTATCAATGACTTTGAGAACAAAGGTTTGGATTGCGTCATTTTGGCTTGTACTGACTTGCAGCTTCTCATTCCTAGTCATAAAAATCTTAAAATATTCGACACGATGAAGATATTTGCTGACGCGACTGTTGAGAATGTACTTAACTAAATGATTGATAGAAATGAAATTGAATCTAAATCAAAAGAATTTGAAATCCACTTCTCGAATGTTGAGCGGGATTATGTTTTTGGCTGGCTAATTTTTGGAATTTTTACAGCAAGTGATCTCAAAGATACTATTTTTCTGAAAGGCGGAAACGCCTTAAGAAAGGGGTACTTCAAAAATACTCGGTTTTCTTCTGACTTGGATTTTGGTATTCCTGGCGATATAGCTCAAGATGTTCTACTTGAGGAAATAAACAAAGTTTGTGATTTTATCCAAGAAAAAGCTGGGGTTGTTTTTGTAAAAACCGATAACAAAGTTGAGGAAAAATTTTCAGCTTCGGAAGCTCCAATACCCGGACTTCGTGTTTATGAAGTAAGAGTTTATTTCAAAGGATTTAACGGCGAAGCCGATCACATCAAATTGAGAATCTCAATGGATATTACTCGTTTTGATAAAGTTCTTTTGCCAATACAAACTGTTGATTTAATTCATCCATATTCTGATGCAGAAAGTGTATCCTGCAAAATTCGCTGTATGAAACTTGAGGAAATTATCGCCACAAAATTAAAGTGTCTTTTGCAAAGACAGCACGCACCTGATTTGTTTGACTATGTTTACTCAATAAAATTATTAGGTGGTGAGCTTAATAAGGAGGAAGTGGTACGAACTTTTGTACAAAAAACTATTTTCGGAAAAAACCCACATGTTTTGAAAAATATCCTACATAAAACGCCATTTGATTATTTTAAGGAATATTGGGGCAAAACTGTTGTTTGTGCAAAACAATTCATGTTTGGGGTAGATGAGGCAATAAACTTGTTTACTGCCGATCTAGAAACTTTGTTTGGCATTTATCCTGACAATGGTTTTGCACAATTTGCATATTTTGGCTCGGAACTTAGAGCGCCAATAATGAAAGCTGGTCGAGAGCAAACGCTCCTAAAAATTCGCTACAAAGGAGCGGATAGAATTGTTGAACCTTATTCACTAAAATATTTGCAACGAAAAGATGGCGCGGAGCGCGAGTATTTTTATGTTTTCAATAAAAGTGGTGGAAATAACGAGCCAGGCGTTAGATGTTTTGTTGCAGAAAAAATTGAATCAATAGAAAATACCGATGAAAAATTCACACCTCAATTCCCGATAGAGTTATCGAAGGCTGGCGAAACACCAGAAAATCCATATCTGTTTGACCCAAACAGACCGACACCTGCTCCGCGTCCACGCAGAACATCTGGCCTATCAAGAACGCCTAGGCGTTCTTCGTTTGGGCCAAAATATATTTACCAATGTAATTATTGCGGAAGAAAATTTACAAAGAGCAAACACGATAGTAGCTTGCGAGAGCATAAAGATAAAAGTGGCTATCGTTGTGGAGGTAGACACGGATACTATGTGGACACGAAGTATTAAGGGAGCAATCCACGCCGTTTTATAATATCTCCTAAAAACGGCGGGGATTTGTGCGCGCACAGGGCGGGCGGGGCAAGCACAATAAGATTTGTTTGTGCCTAGCACAATCCATATTGATTGAGTTACCACGACCAGTCACCGAAGCCACAGAGTTTCAAGTTACCACAGAACACCGAGAGGAAGCGCCTCGTCTCGCCGCAAGGACGGAGAAATGAACAACGCCAAATAACCACAAGTGATATAATGTAAATGTTCGTTTTGTAGTCTGAAGCGGCGAAGCAAAACCAAAAATTTCCTTTCCATTTTTTGTCGGCTCCCCCCACACCCCCCGCCGAGGAAAAGAAGAAAGGTAAGGAAAATTTTTGGTTTTTGCTCCCGCGACCGAAGGGAGCGGGCGAGGCGCGCAGATTAGAGCGTACGATTCAATTCAGAGCCACCACGCGCTCCGCGCGTGAGATTAGTAGCTTTCGTCAGGATTATTCTCAAAATGAAATCGAACTTTGTCTAATACACACCGCAATAAATAAAATATACGATAAAGGGCGCGGATATATTCACGCGCCCTCCTAATACTTTTCACGGATTTTATCTAACAGCGCTATTTGTCGCGGTGTTAGATTCAGTGCAGGGGGTGGTTCTACCATTTCCCTACACTTGTATTTCTTGGGCAGGAAGGTCATCTTTCTACCCGAAACAGTCCGAACTAGACGTTTGAACCAGTCGGGAAGAATGAAATCCATACCGCCCTCCAATATATAATTATACCACCAACCTATAATACGTCAATAGACCCTAAATAGTAATAAATGTAGATAATATTTGTAGTATAATGTTCTCCTAACCCAACCAAATGAACTACTACAAAAAATCTCTGGCACTGCACAAAAAACTTAAAGGTAAACTGGAAGTTGTTTCAAAAACAAAGATAAAAAATAAAGATGACCTTTCTACTATTTACACTCCCGGTGTAGCAGAAGTATCTAGGGCTCTTTCAAAAAACCCTTCACTTGCTAGAGCCTACTCAATGAAAGCAAACTCTGTAGCTGTTATATCTGACGGCTCTGCAGTACTTGGTCTTGGAAACATCGGCCCATATGGAGCACTACCAGTTATGGAAGGTAAAGCCGTTTTGTTCAAAGAATTTGCTGGAGTGGACGCCTACCCTATTTGTCTTGATACACAAGTCACAGAGGAAATAATAAAGACAATTAAACATATCGCTCCAGGTTTCGGCGGAATAAATCTTGAAGATATTTCTGCACCGAGATGTTTTGAAATTGAAGAAAGACTCAAAAAGGAACTTGATATTCCAGTCATGCATGATGATCAACACGGAACGGCTATAGTAGTTCTAGCTTCACTTATTAATGCACTAAAAATAGTAACAAAAGAAAAAACAAAAGTCAGAGTTGTTATAAACGGCGCTGGATCAGCTGCTATAGCGATAACTAAACTTCTTATAGAATATGGTTTTACTGGACACAATATGATAATGGTAGATAGTATTGGGATAATTCATCATGGACGAGAAGGCATGAATCCCCACAAAGTCCATATATCAGAAAAAACAAATTTAAAAAGAATCTCTGGACATTTGGAACATGCATTAGTGGGTGCAGATATTTTTATTGGAGTTTCCGTGGCAGATGTGTTGAAGCCAGAATGGGTTGAGACAATGTCAGAGGACCCTATCGTCATAGCACTAGCAAACCCCAACCCTGAAATAAGTATGGAAAAAGCTAAGAAAACAAAAATTAAAGTTTTTGGCACAGGACGCTCTGACTATCCAAATCAAATAAATAACGTGTTAGTTTTTCCTGGTATATTCCGAGGAGTTTTAGATAGCGGAGCAAAGCAGATAACAGAAAAAATGAAAATTGCTTCTGCACTCGCCATAGCAGGTCTTGTGACCAAAAAAGAATTGTCCCCTACTTATATTATTCCGAGTCCATTTGATAAAAGAGTTGCTAAAGCAGTGGCAAATGCAGTTAAAAAGGTTTCTAAGTAAATAAGGACGGGTGTTTTAATTTATGTTCTAATGTTACAATCTTGAAAGGAAGATGCGGGTTTATCGTCTTCATGAAAGTACGGTTATTGCCGTCATTTATAATTTAAAATTTACTAATGAATATCAAAAAAATCGCAAGTATAGCCATAGCGGGTGTTATGGTTATGGGCCCTGTTATGACATATGCACAAACAGCGACCACAACTTCAAATACGCAAGTTCAAACAATGATGAGCCAGATACAAACATTACAGGCTCAATTACAAGCTCTAAAAAATTTACAAGCCCAAGTTGCATCTACAACAGCAAGTATATCTGCAACACTAGGCCAAATGAGAAATCTTCGACAAGGAATGAGTGGTGAAGATGTGAAAGCTCTTCAAGCAATATTAGCTTCTGATCCAAATATCTATTCTGGAGAAATTACAGGATTCTTTGGAAATCTTACTGCCGAAGCTCTTAAAAAATACCAGAAGAAGTTTGGTATTGACGCAGTTGGATATGTTGGACCAAAAACTCTAAAGAAAATCTCTGAACACATGAATGAGATTGGACTTTCATCAGAAAACCGAGAATCAAATAATTCAGAAAAAAAGAAAGGAGATGATGACAAAAAACAATTATGTGTAAAGATAGCGCCTGGCCAATTAATTGCGCCTGGTCAGCAAAAAAGAGATGATGATAGAAAAGGTGATGACGACAGAAATGAAAGAGAACGAAAGAATAATATTCTTTCAAAACTACCTCTTTGTAAGGACCTTCCAAAAGGTATAGACGACAAGATTGATGGCTGGAATCACGGGTCAACTACACCAAGAGACACTACTGCTCCAGTAATATCTTCTGTTGGTACAAGTAACGTCCTTGCAACTACGACAAACATTGTTTGGACAACAAATGAAAACTCAAACAGCCGTGTCTGGTTTGGAACAACAAACCCAGTAAACTACAAGGCTGATCCGAACATAAGAACTGGAGATCTATTTGTAACAAACCATGTTATTCCTCTATCAGGACTTTCTACTTCAACAACTTACTACTTTGTAGTTGGTTCAATTGATCCAAAAGGAAATGTAGCAACATCTAGTCAGAGTTCATTCACTACTCTAGCTCAATAAGCTTAATTAGATCTGATTTCACAAAAACAACCCTAGCGGGTTGTTTTTGTTTTCATGATAAAATGCTTATATGCGCGCAGATTCTACACTAAAGGAAAATTTTAGACTTACAGAATTACAAAGAAAAGCTTTGGCTAAAATAGGTATTTCTACAGTCGAAGATATGTTGTATCACTTCCCTGTTAGATATGGGGATACGGCTCAGGTTGCCTACATAGACAGTCTAACAAAAGGAACAGACTCAGTTATTTTTGGGACCATATCAGGACTCAAAACTAGTAAAGCTTTTATCAAAAAAATTCCAATGTCAGAAGCTGTGGTGGAAGATGAAACTGGAAAAATAAAACTGGTTTGGTTCAACCAGCCATACATAGCAAAAATGATGCGCGAAGGTGCACTAGTTCGTGTCGAAGGAAAAGTTACCGAAAGAAAAAATGAGCTCTATATGAGTAACCCCAAAATAGAAATGATTAACCAGTTACCAAATGCAGTTGGTGATTCTCTTTTTGGTAAAGCTGAAGGTGACGAACACTCAATGTATCCAGTCTACCCAGAAAGCAAAGGTGTGACTTCATACTGGATGTACCACACAATACAGAAAATATTTTCTGCTGGAGTTCTGGATACTATCCCCGACCCCATACCAGAAGATATTTTAAAAAAATATAACTTACCTGGAATAAAAACAGCACTCATCTGGATACACGCACCAAAAAATGAAAACGATGCCCTGTCTGCAAGAAAAAGATTTGCTTTTCAAGAAATATTTTTCATCCAACTAGAAAAACAAAAAGAGAAAAAACTTTGGGCAGAGAAAAGTAGTTTCAATATTCAAACAAGCGAAAAAGATGTTATGGATTTTGTTAAACGTTTTCCATTCGAAACAACAGCTTCACAAATGGATGCGATAAAATCTATAACATCTGACTTTCGTCGAGGTCACCCAATGTCCAGACTCCTAGAGGGAGACGTGGGGTCTGGGAAAACAGCAGTCGCAGCAACAACAATATATGCAGTAACTAATGCCAGACCAGATGGAAAGGATTATGGGAACCTACAAACAGCATATATGGTACCGACTGAGATCCTTGCAAAGCAACATTATGAAAATTTTATAAGTTACTTTAATCACCTCCCTATCAAAATTGGGCTAGTTACTGGTAGCGAATGCAAAATATTTCCTAGTAAAAGTGACCCGACAAAGCCGACAAAGATTTCAAAAGCTCAGTTACTAAAGTGGGTAGCAAATGGCGAGGTGCCAATACTTATTGGCACTCATGCACTCATACAAAAATCCGTAACATTTAAACACCTAGCTTTTGTTGTTATCGACGAACAACATCGTTTTGGAACACTACAAAGACAGAAACTGACAACCAAAAGTGAAATGCTTCCTCATCTACTTTCAATGACAGCGACCCCTATTCCCCGAACACTGGCTCTTACTATATACGGCGACCTCGATATAACTGTTCTAGAAGGTATGCCTCATGGAAGAAAACCGATTATTACAAAAGTTGTACCGACAGTTGATAGAAAAAGTACGTATGAGGAAATCAGAAATGAACTAAAAGCTGGAAGACAATTGTATGTTATATGTCCTAGGATAAATGAGCCTGATCCAACAAAAGAAATGGCGGTAATGGCAAAGTCAGTAACACTAGAAGCAGAAAGATTAAAAAAAGAAGTCTTCAAAGAATACACCGTAGATATTTTACATAGCAAAATGACCCCAGCAGAAAAGGAATCTGTTATGACAAAGTTTGAACAAGGTAAAACAAAAATACTTGTAGCTACTTCCGTTGTTGAAGTTGGGGTAAACGTCCCCAACGCAACTGTTATTATTATCGAGGGTGCAGAGCGTTTTGGTCTCTCACAACTACACCAGTTACGAGGTCGCGTTATACGTTCCAACCACCAAGCCTACTGTTATGTTTTCCCCGAAAGTAACGGTCAAAAGACTAAAGACAGACTGAAGGCACTGACCACAGCCAAAAATGGTTTTGAACTTGCAGAGTTTGATCTACAACAACGTGGTGCTGGTGAACTGTATGGACGAAAACAATGGGGCATCTCTGACCTAGCCATGGAGGCTATAAAAAATATTAAAATGGTAGAAGCGTCCAGAAACGAAGCGTTGAGACTTGTAGATGAAGATGTTGAGTTTAAAAAATATCCGATGATACAGGAGCACTTTAAAAACCAGACTGACAAAATACATTTTGAGTAAAACAAAAGCGGACCCAATTGCTGGGCCCGCCCTAATTCTCTCGAGGAATCTTCAACGACTCCTTTGCCTTATTTACTGCCCGAACAAGTGAAGGATCGAGTGTCCAACTGGCACCAGGAAATTCCCGTTGAAAGCCCGCATTAGTGACAGCCTGCGTTATACGGTCTTCGGTGAACTGCCCATCATGACACAGGCTCACGAGCTCTCTTGCAACTAATCTATAGAATGGCACCTTTGACATGACACCCCCCAAACAAGATATTACTACTCGAATCACTTAAGTCAAATATAAATTTGTCCGCCCTCCAGGGCTCGAACCTGGGACATTCCGAGTATAAGTCGAACGCTCTACCAACTGAGCTAAGGGCGGAATACGAACATATTACCATAATTAATGACTTAAACAATATCTCTTAGATATTTTAAACTCATCATTATTTTATTGTGAAGTACAGAATTTGAGTAAATAACATTACATGTTCCATGACCAAATGAGTTCTTATATGTTAATGACGTAAACTTACTTTCTTTTATATATGGTTTTGCAAAATTATGAATTGGTAAATTTAATTCTTTTGCCCAATAACTAGTTTCTGCTTTAATATCCATGTCCAAATACAAATGCAATCTTATCTTTAATACTTTCTTTTCAACATTCATTGATTCTAGCCATTTTATAAAAAATTTTATCATGAAAGGGTCTGTGTTAGAAAAAGCTACTACATTTCTGGAAGCTTTTGTTCCCTCTCCCCAATATAGAAATAGTCCAGCAATTAATAAATCTCTCTTTGAAAGCCCTCCTATTTCTTTTGCCACCTCATTATAGATACCACCCAGCATTAGCTGCCTCTTTCTCAATTTAGTATTTCTGCAATTCTCGATTCTCTGAGGATTTAGATCTCTTAATTGTCTTATCTTCTCTTGCGATAATGGGTATTTTTCCAACCAAATACTTAATGTACTTTTACTTACTTTTATTTTTGATTTTATCTGAGAATAGCTCATCCCCTTTCGGCGCATCTTGATTGCAAGCTCTTTTTCTTTGTATAAGATTTTCATATAAACCTTGGAGTTGTATCCTATAATTATATTTCCAAGGTTCTATATTGTCAAAACATCACTTGTGTTACAATTTATATATGGAAAATAAAAACTCACACAAAAAGTTGTGGTTCAAATCAAAAATGTATGGCTGGGGTTGGCAACCATGTAGTTGGGAAGGTTGGGCTGTCCTCGCTCTTTATATAACAACACTAACTGTTAACTTTATAAACACAAATAAAATCTATACTACAACTCCTAACACTATTGCAGATTTTACTCCTGTTTTTGTAATTAATACCTTTTTCCTTCTGACTATTTGCTATATCAAAGGTGAAAAACCAAGGTGGAGATGGGGCAAATAACTAAAACAAAACCCGAGAAATCTCGGGTTTTGTTTTAGTTATTTTAAACTTGGTGTTCTATATCAAGCTTTTTCTTCGGTGTAATACCGTGAGCAACAAGTATACTTTCAAAATCCGCTCGTTCTATTGTTTCTTTGTCCATTAGAACTGCTGCAATAGCGTCTAGAAGTTTTTTGTTTTCTGTGATAGTTTTTTCTGCTTTTTCTTTTGCTTCATTCATTATTCTAGAAACTTCTGCATCTATGTCGGCAGAAACTTTTTCTGAGAAAGATTTCTCTTCCACTCCCCGGCCAAACAAAGCCTTACCTTCTTGACCTTCAAGCGCAACAGGACCAACCATGTCTGACATTCCGTATTTTGTAACCATATCTCGCGCAAGAGCGGTAGAAACTTGTAAGTCGTTTGATGGACCTGTTGTAAGATCACCAAACATCATTTTCTCTGTAACATACCCACCCAATGAAACAGCAATATCATCTAGAAACTCTTTCTTTGATTGAAGTTTTCTATCTTCTAATGGAAGATGTAGAACGTATCCAGCTGCACGACCTCGTGAAATAATAGAAATCTTATGAACAGGATCAGCGAATGGTAGGAGTGATGAGAGCAATGCATGTCCAGCCTCGTGATATGCAGTTATTTCTTTCTCTTTCTTTGAAAGAATATGACTCTTTCTTTCTGGACCAAGCATTACTTTTTCTATTGAACGTATTAGGTCGTACTGTGCAACTGTTGTTCTACTCTCTCGTGCTGCAAGTATCGCACCTTCGTTCATAAGAGAATACAGATCTGCTCCACTAAATCCTGGTGTTCTTTCTGCAATAACTTTTAGATTCACATCTTCTGCAAAAGGTTTCTTTTTGCTATGTACTTTCAAAATCTCCTCTCTGTCGTGTCTGTCTGGAAGGTCCAAAGTAACTCGTCTGTCAAAACGTCCTGGTCGAAGTAGTGCAGGGTCCAAAACGTCTGGTCTGTTTGTTGCTGCCATAACAATAACTTTTTCATTTGGCTCAAAGCCATCCATCTCAACAAGTATCTGGTTTAGTGTCTGCTCTCTTTCATCATTTCCCCCACCAGCACCAACACCTCGAACGCGACCAACAGCATCTATCTCATCCACAAAAATAATAGCCGGAGAGTTTTTCTTTGCCATTAAAAATAAATCTCTAACTCTTGATGCACCAACGCCAACAAACATTTCTACGAACTCTGAACCAGAAATAGAAAAGAAAGCTACCCCAGCCTCACCAGCCACTGCACGAGCAAGTAGAGTCTTTCCTGTTCCCGGTGCACCCATAAGCAATATTCCTTTTGGAATTCTTGCACCAATGTCTAGAAACTTTTTTGGATTCCGTAAGAAATCTACAATTTCCGTAAGTTCTTCTTTTGCTTCTTTTGCGCCAGCAACATCTTTGAATGTAACTCTTTGTGATGAATCATTTGGATCTATCATTCTTGCCTTTGACTGTCCAAAAGTTAGAGCCTGCATGCCAGCACCTTTTACCTGACGAGTGATGAACCAAATAAAAATAGCTATAAAAAGTATTGGGAAAATAATTGGTGATAAATTCAAAATCCAATAGCCAACTCCATTTTCATTTTTAATATTAATATTTACTGCAGAAACTTGTTCCTTTGTTACGCCATAGTTAACTAGTGTTTGTGAAAGAGCCTCGCCATCTTCTTTCTTTGAAACTTTCTTTTCACCTGCTTTGTATTCGATATCCAGAGCGTCTCCTTTTACAACCACGGTCTTTACTGTCCCTGCTTTTATATCAGTAGAAAGTTGTGAGATAGAAATCTGTTCTGCTTTTTTTGAAGAAGAACTCGATACAAAAGAGTATACTGAAGAAATGAGTACAAAAATCAATATCACAGTCAAGACATAGCTGATTATTGATCCGTTTTCTGGATCACCCCCTGTTCCCTTTTTCTTGATTATTAATTTTGTTTTTTGTGGAGTTTCTTCTGGTTTCATAGTAGCCCCAGTATACACGAAATTAGTTAAAATAAAAGAACGGACAGCCCCCGAAATTCGAGAGCTGTCCGGTATTCTTGTTCTCGGAACCGGCCTAGGCCTCGTTCCGCTGTTCCCTGCCCCACACCGCGTCGGACGCCGGACGGTCCGCGTGGTGCGGGTCGCGCCACAGCGAGTCGACGAAGATCCGAACCGAACCGCCCGCGGTGCGGACGTATTCGATCTTGCCCGACGAGAGCCAGTTGTAGATCGTCCGCCGAGAAACGCCGACAAGTTCACAGGCCTTCATGATCGAGATCGTCTTCCGTTCCATGGGGTCCTCCCAAGTAAAAATTTACATTTATGTTAGCAAACTGTCAATAAATAGTTTATATTTATACTGGTTAACCAAATAAGCAAATGTCATTAATCACGAACAAAAAGGCACACTTCAACTATGAAATTGGAGAAAAATATACCGCTGGTATAGAGCTTTTTGGTTACGAGGTAAAATCTGTCCGCAAGGGCCAAGGTTCCCTAGATGGGTCGTATGTGACCGTGCGTGGTGGTGAAGCTTTCCTTATTAATGCCTTTATCCCACCATTCCAAGAGAAAAACGCTCCAAAAGACTACGACCCAAACCGAACTCGCAAACTGCTTTTGACCAAAAAAGAGATACTAGAGCTAGGAAATATAGAGAAAACAAAGGGATTGACAATAGTGCCTATTTCGGTGTATAATAAGGGTAGAGTTTTGAAAGTCGAGCTTGGTGTCGGAAAAGGCAAAAAGAAGTTCGACAAAAGAGAGACTTTGAAAAAACAGGATTCTGAAAGAGATCTGAGACGAGATTTTAGCGACAGATAGTTAGCTATCATTCGGCTAAAGTAAGTTTACTTATTACTCATACCTTTTTCTTGTACCAGAATAATTTTCTGCTGAAAATTTTCTTTCTGCTCACCTTTTCACAGGTTCCGCAGACACAAGAAAAAGCTACGAGTAATAAAATTAAGTTTATTTTAGGGGGATGACAGGCATAGACAAGTAAGTCCTTTGACAATGTGCACGACAGAACTGAAGTAATTCTTTAAACTGCTTCAAAGCATAGATGCTAAAAACACCTTTGCAAAAGCAATCCCTTCACCATTTATGGCGAATGGATTCGCTCTCGCTTTTGCTTAATTCTTTTAAGAACTAACCATTGCGGCGGCTATTCCTCGAAGTCTGTTACAGGAAATAGTTGATATATCATCGGACTTGAGAACGTCTTAGTTTCGAGGCGGACTGACACAAAGAAAACTAAAATACAATTCATTTTGTTGGTTTAAAGAATTGTATTTGAAAAATAAAACCAACTACGTCGTGTAGAAACATTGCCAAAACTTATTTGCACGGGGGTTCGATTCCTCCCTTCTCCACAAATACAAATCAAAAGCACCCGTTTGGGTGCTTTTGATTTACTATTCAAATGCGTTGTGATTTAATTCCTTTACCACTCGCTAAATGGGTGGGCCTTTAAATACTCTGCTCGAGTATTACGCATCGCTTCTGCGACAAGCGTCCAATGAGGGTTAAGGCAACTCCACGTGGAGTAAGCATGAGCAAAACAGAAGGTCGCGAATACGTCCTAAATGTGGCCCAACAGTTCCTTCAAGGGATCAAGGGTCATGCCAACCCACTCACCAGCGCAAGCTGGTTCAAAGAAGTCTGCGACTCAATGGGCAGAGACACGCGGTGCTTCTACAACAACCACGCGCATCTTGCAGAAGAATTTCTCGACAAGTTCAGCGGGAAAAAGCTGCAGAGAATCCTCTCTGCTGGACGAGCTCGACGTGATGATGAACCAATGGGAGCAACAACCATCCCGCGAACATCAATGTGGGCAATGTTCCCCAACATAGACTGTCTCATCCAGGAAGGTGGCGAGAAGGTGCTAAGAAATCTCGCCGCAGTTGCTCTGGTTGCAGCGGCGTACGACATCTGCTTCTGCAAGCATCACCGTGGAGGGGTTCGCCCCATCTGATGTTCTTCTGAAAGCACACCGCGAAGACCCGAGACGCAAGTCTCACGCGTCTCGCGGTTTTCAATATCAAAAAACTGCCATATGGCGGTTTTTTGCGTTGGGTAAATTGTTTTACAAAAAAATATCTAAACTACTTTCAAGCAACGTTTGCAAAAAATTGTTTTGTAGCTTCCCGACCAACCTTAAATCCAGCTTGGGTATCAGTTAGCTCAACATATCCTTTTTTTGGATGCAAACTTTTTGATTGGAAAAATCTACTTTTGACTTCTTCGGTAAATTTAAAATCATCAATATTTGGAGTAACTATTATGTGTTCCTTCAGCCAGACCTGTAATTGTTCTGGTTCTAGTTGACTCAATTGGCCTTTAAAAACAGATCTTTCTTTCAGAAAAGTAATTAACTTATCTTTTTCAG
>CAYQQL010000011.1:0-13575 GCA_964420095.1 uncultured Candidatus Saccharibacteria bacterium
TTTTTTATTTGACAAAAAGGTAAAAATATGTATAATAGTATGTGGCTTCGACAGCACAACTATTTGGGGGAAAATAGGTTTACACTGGGTATCGTGTGGCTGAATCCGTCCTCTTCATCTAGTGTAATTTCACGTTGCTGTCGAAGCTACTAAACAATTATCAAATTGATAATTGTTGCACTGGGCGAAAGCTCGGTTTTTTTGTATATGAATTATTTGACAAAAACTTTTTAATACTGTATTTTGTTGAGCGGAAGGCTTTGGGTAGTAAGTGTACTCAGAGTCTCTGTGCCCGATGAGATCTCCATTTTCTGACCCTCACGTGGAAAACGTGTCGCTTGGAAGGTGGATCATATCCGAGACAGTCTCGGTTAACGATCTCCAGCACTCGATTCACAGTATGATCGTAGTTATTGTCATATTGTTGAAGCACTTTGGTGATTGTTTCCAGCGATCACCGGAGGTTCTGTTAATTATGGACCATCAGCCACAATGATGGTTGTGCCTGGCATCATCGTGGCTGGTGGTCTACCAAGTCTCTGTCGGAATACCCGGCAGTTTTTTATTACAAAAAATTGACGCGGGATTTTTAAATGTGATACTGTTTATGTAGACCAGTTGACATAATGGATGCCTAAGAGCTCGCCCTTGGTAGGGAATATCAACTGTGTTCAACACGAGCTGGGCCGGCACGGCAGCAGTGGAGCTAGGCTTCATGGCCTAAGACCGTAGTGGCGTGGCGCCACCTCAAACCGTTGTAAACACGGAGGATACAGCCATGCGACGTTATGGGTAATTTTTCTTGGGGGCCGTCACACGACGGCCCCCATTATGCTTTTATTTGTCCAAAATCAACAATAAGCTATACTATTAACTATGTCAGAAGCACTATATCGAAAATACAGACCATCCAAATTTTCTGAAGTTGTTGGTCAGGAACACATCGTCAAAGTTCTAGAAGCAGAAGCAAAGTCAGGTGAAATTTCTCATGCATATCTTTTTGCTGGAACAAGAGGTTTGGGTAAAACTTCTATTGCTCGTATTTTTGCAAGTGCTATCGGTACAAGTAAAAATGATATTTATGAAATCGACGCCGCTTCAAATACAAGCGTCGAAGATATCCGTAATCTAAATGATTCTGTTTTTACACTACCTTTTGAATCAAAATACAAAGTTTATATACTCGACGAGGTTCACATGCTTTCAAAGTCAGCATCCAACGCACTTTTGAAAACTTTGGAAGAACCGCCAGCACATGTTGTCTTTATCCTAGCTACAACAGAGACTCACAAGATCCCAGAGACGGTTTTGTCACGTTGCGAAACATACACATTCAAAAAACCTTCACAGGAAGTTTTGAAAAAATTAGTTTTAAATATTGCAAAGAAAGAGGAAGTGACATTGGACGAATCTTCTGCAGAACTTATTGCAATTTTGGGAGACGGCTCATTTCGTGATACACAGGGTGTATTGCAAAAAGTTTTAGCCTACTCAAAAAATAAAAAGATATCAGAGGAAGAAGTTCGTCTTGTTACAGGCGCGCCAGCTATAGATATAGTGAATGGAGTTATTTCGGGTATTGCAGAAAAAAATCTAAACCTTGCTCTGGATAGTGTAAAAAAGGCAGTTTCCCAAAATGTAGATATGTCTGTTTTTCTAAAACTTATTTTGCAAACAGCACGCGCTGTTATGCTAGTACGTTTCAACGCTGGAAATGTTATTAAAGATGAAATTTCTGAAAAAGAGTTTGAATTCGTAACAAAAATAGCAAAAGGTGAGGGAGCATTTTCTTCAAATGTATTGGTGGAACTACTTACCGCATACGAAAAAACTACAGAAGCATATATTCCATCATTACCTCTAGAACTTGCTTTGGTAAATATAATAGGAGAAAAATAACTACAAACGGAAAATCACTCTAGTTAGGAAAATAACTATTGCGTAGAAAGACCAGTGAATAAAATAGGAATAAATAAAACCGTTTTTTACTTTTAATATTAGATAGGGGAATACGAAAGAAGAAACTACAGCTACGACAGTAAATATCGATGCGTATACAAAACCACCACGAAAAGCTAGTAACAAGTGTGTTCCTCCAAACAACACTGCACACCAACCAAAAATAGTTTTCAAACTAAAATTTTTGTAATGAAAACTCAGGATAATGGCGACCAAAAGGAGCTGTTGTAAAAATATCTCCATTGATTTCGGTAGGAAATACCATGATGTTGCAGAAAGTAATTCTGATGGAGGTAACCAAGATTTGTTGGGCGCTGTAATTGGGAATAAAGGTAGAATGTAAAAAAGATAAAGTATGACAACTATGTTTCCAACTATGATAGCCATGTACGCACCTTTTCTGCTACGTGGCGTCTCCCAGTCTTTGTATATATCCCAAAAGGCGAATACTGCTATAAAACACCAAAACAGGTAGTAGAGACTGATTTCGATCGGACTACCGCTGTAGCTACTGTCTATTCCTAGCGCGGGTAGAAAAAGGTAGTAACCAAAATATGAAATCACCCAAATAGACACGGCCTGTGCGACCTGACTAAAAAGAGACAAACTCTCATGAGATTTTATTTCAGGATTCATGCTTTTATATTAGCATTAATTATCCACAATTTATATTTGTTTGAACACCAATAATGATATAATTATATACACGAAAGATGTCCATAAATATATCAACAAAAGAGAGGGCAATTCAACTGAGAAAGGATGGTAAAACTTACTCAGAAATTCTGAAAGAAATTCCTGTTGCAAAATCCACATTGTCAGAATGGTTTAAAGAAGTGAATCTATCAAAAAGGCAGATTCAGAAATTAACAGAAAAGAAACTTGCTGCGTCAAAACGTGGTGGCATTGCTAAAAGACTTCAACGTTTAAATAGGATAAAAAATATAAGAGAGGAGGCATTGAAGGATATAAAACACATATCAGATAGGGAACTTTGGCTTATCGGAATTGTTCTGTATTGGGCAGAAGGATCTAAAGAGAAAGAATATCATCCTGGTAGTAGATTGAATTTCAGTAATTCAGATGCCAATATGATTAAACTGTATCTGAAATGGTTAAGGGAAGTATGTAAGGTAATGGAAGATAAAATTGAATTAGAAATATATATACACGAGAATAGCAAGAATGATATAGAAAAAGTTAAAAAATACTGGTCTAAAGTCACTAACTTTTCAATAAATAGATTAAGAAAGATTTATTATAAAAAAAATAAAATTAAGACCAATAGAAGGAATAAAGAAGACTTGTATTATGGCGGAATTCGGGTTACAGTAAAGTCCAGTTCTGGTTTGGTTCGGCAAGTTGCCGGATGGACAGAAGCAATATATAAAAATATATAAATTGGGGGATCGTCTAACGGCAGGACATGGACCTTTGAAGTCTGTAATCTAGGTTCGATTCCTAGTCCCCCAGCCAGCTTGAGATAGTTTCGGACTCCGAGGAGGGTCGAAATGGCTCAAGTAACTATTCCGACATAGCATACCTGCTGAGAGCAGTATTCAAGAAAGAAAAAGTACCCAAATTGGGTGCTTTTTCTTTATCCACACTTGACTAGCATACCCCCTAGGGGGTATGCTAGTCATATATGAAATATATGGATGAAAAAAACAAAATAAAAGTTGTGCGTAGATTAAAACTTATTGAAGGTCAAATTCGTGGTCTTCAGAAAATGATAGAAAGCGATACATATTGTATTGATGTAATAACTCAAACATCTGCAGTGAAGCAAGGATTGTCTAATGTTGAGGATTTGCTTCTTGAAAACCATCTTGATCACTGTGTCCATCACCAGATGAAATCAGGGCAGACAGCTAAAGCAAAAGAAGAAATTATCAAGGTTTATAAACTAAAGCGAAAATAATATGCATACACAAACATACAGGGTTAAAGGAATGCATTGTGCTTCATGCTCCTCAGTAATTGAGAAAACATTTAAGAAAGTGGACGGTGTTCATTCTGCAGAGGTTAATTATGGGACAGAAAAAGCAAAGGTTTCTTTCGATTCGTCAAAAACAAATCCTAGTGATCTATCTAAACACATTGAACCTCTCGGCTATTCACTAGATATTCCAACAAGTGCTGAAGAAATGGGTATGTCCGAAAGTGAACATGCTTCACACCTTGGATTAAACCAATCAAAAAAAGAGAAGCTTGAGGAAGTAGCTCATATGAGAACACTTGTCATGTCCGCCATACCACTTTCCATTTTTAGTATTTTTGTCATGGGCTGGGATATTCTCTCTCAATATAAAATGGTTCCTGAAATGAGTTATACTATCAGTGAATTTTTTCATCACCTACTACCTATTTTTGCAACATACACTCTGTTTGTGGTCGGTAAACCATATCTTCTTGGTTTCTACCGTTTTCTTCGATATGGAAAAGCTAATATGGATACATTGATTGGAATAGGAACATCCGCTGCATTTCTTTATAGTTTTATCGTCACTGCATTTGAAGATGTTCTAAAGCCTTTTATAAATGTTGAGCATACATACTACGATGTAACTATTGTAGTTATTACTTTCATTGCATTAGGTAAGTATTTAGAAGCTAGATCAAAAATAAAAACAGGTGATGCAATAGAAAAACTTCTTAATCTTCAAGCAAAAACTGCGTTGGTAATTAGAAACGGAAAAGAAGTAGAAGTATCTGTTAATGATGTAAAACATGGAGATTTAATTATTGTAAAACCAGGAGCAAAAATTCCTGTCGATGGAGTTATTACAGAAGGGTCCTCCTTTGTTGATGAATCAATGGTGACTGGTGAGCCCATGCCAGCTCAAAAGAAGATTGGTGATAGTGTTGTTTCAGGAACCATGAATACAACAGGTTCATTTACATTTAAAGCAACTAAGGTCGGGTCAGAAACTTTGCTAGCTCAGATTATAAAAATGGTTGAAGACGCTCAAGGAAGCAAAGCGCCTATTCAGGCATTGGCAGATAAAATTTCAAGTGTTTTTGTGCCGATTACTCTTGTTATTGCTTTTCTTACACTTGGTGTGTGGTTACTCCTTGGTACAAGTACACTTGGTTTCTCTCAAGCTTTATCATTCGGTCTAGTTTCGTTCGTTGGGGTTCTAGTTATCGCATGTCCCTGTGCTTTGGGTCTTGCGACACCAACAGCCATCATTGTCGGGGTTGGTAAGGGGGCAAAAGAAGGAATTCTTATTAAAGATGCAGCTACTTTAGAAAAACTTCATAAAGTAGACACAGTTATTGTAGATAAGACTGGAACCATCACTATTGGGAAGCCGACACTCGTTGATATTGTTAACCTTTCAAATATTCAAGATAATGAACTTGTATCAATCATTGCATCACTTGAGAAAAAATCTGAGCATCCGATTGCTCACGCAATAGTAAATTATGCACAAGAGAAAAAATTTAATATAGATGAGATTACAAACTTTGAAGCGATTCAAGGTAAAGGTTTAAAGGGGATGATTAAAGAGGTTGAATATTTTGTAGGCAATGCAAAGCTCATTTCTGATCTTGGTATAACATTTGATGTTTCAAAAATTGATCAGTTTACTCTTCAAGGAAAGACTCCTGTTATCATTGCAACAAAAGAAAAAGTTTTAGGATTTGTTATGGTTGCAGATGAAATTAAACTTGAATCAAAGCAGGCAGTAGATGATTTACATAAACTAGGAATCAAAGTTGTAATGCTTACAGGAGATGACGAGAAAGCAGCGAAATATATTGCGTCTCTTGTTGGTATTGATGAGGTGGTTGCTCATGTGCTACCGCAGGATAAACTAGCGAAGATAAAAGAATTACAATCTCAAGGAAAGATTGTTGCAATGGCGGGTGATGGTGTAAACGATGCTCCAGCTCTAGCCCAAGCTGATGTGGGTATTGCCATGGGTACTGGTACAGATGTTGCTATTGAGTCAGCAGGTATCACTCTTCTTGGTGGCGATATATCAAAACTTGTAAAAGCGATAAAACTTTCCAAGATGACGATGAGAGGAATCAAACAAAATTTATTTTGGGCCTTCATCTACAACATTATAGGAATTCCATTGGCAGCTGGAGTTTTTTATCCCATCTTCGGTTGGCTACTCAACCCAGTGTTTGCAGGACTAGCAATGGCACTGTCCAGTGTTTCAGTTGTATCAAATTCACTAAGGATTAAGGCGATGAAATTATAAAAGTTAATTAACTACAAATACATGAATAATAAAATCACATTTGGAATAGGAGGAGTTATTATCGGTTTACTATTGGCTGGCATTTTCACATCAACAATTTTTTCTGGATATCGTAATGGTGGTTTGGGAATGATGAATTGGGGAAATAATTCAGCATCAAATCAGAAAATTAATGGAAACACTCAAATCGCTAGCACTATCGATAAGCACTTTATTGAACAGATGATTCCTCATCATGATGGTGCAGTTGCTATGGCAAAGCTAGCTCTCGAGAAATCAAAACGTCCAGAAATAAAAACACTAGCTACCGCTATTATCGAAAGTCAGACAAAAGAAATAAATGATATGACTGGTTGGTATAAAGATTGGTTTGGAAAGGATGTTCCGAAAGTAAGTACAGGAATGATGGGTGGAGGCATGATGTCTCAAAGTGGAATGCATATGGGTGGACAGGAAGACATGGCAGCACTTGAAAATGCAAAGGATTTTGACAAGGCATTTCTAGAAGCAATGGTCCCTCATCATCAACTTGCTCTTATGATGGTGCGAATGCTCGAAGCAGGAAGTAATAAACCAGAGATGTTGCAACTTGCAGAAAATATTACTGCTTCACAATCAAAAGAGATCCAGCAGATGCAAGCTTGGTATGTGCAATGGTACAAATAAATTTTATGAACATAAAAACACTCACATTTCATGTTTCCGGTACCCACTGTGCATCATGTAAAATCTTCATTGAAGATACTTTGAATGAGCAGATTGGTATCGATCGTACCGATGTTGATTTAAAGCACGAGATAGTAATAATCAACACCACTCTAGATGAAAACCAGCATAAACTTGCAGAAATACTGACTGAAAAAATAAAGCGTAACGGTTATTCACTATCAGTAGAGAAGAAAGATAAAGATAAGAAAGACGGCGGTGTTATTTGGCAAGCTTTGCCTATCGGTCTAGCACTTCTAGCACTCTTTTTCATTGTGCAGAAATCAGGAATACTGAACTTCGGATTAGGTGGAACTGTAACGCCTGTCACTAGTTTTATCATTGGCCTCATTGCCTCTGTTTCAAGTTGTCTCGCAGTTGTTGGAGGGCTCGTCCTTTCTCTTTCAGCTACTGTCTCTCAGGATAAAATAAGTGACGTAAAACCGATGGTGCTTTTTCATGGAGGTCGACTTATTAGTTTTGCAATACTTGGTGGTGTACTCGGTGCTATTGGAAGTGTGATTGGTATTAGTTTTACCTTTACTGCAATCCTCGGAATTATTGCGTCAATTGTGATGATTGTACTTGGGCTTAATCTACTAGGGATTTTTGAGAAAAATATGATAGCTCTTCCTTCGGGGGCTTTCAACTTCTTTCGGAAGATGGAACACAAAACAATGGCTCCACTATTAGTTGGTGTTGGTACATTTTTCCTACCTTGTGGATTTACTCAGGCAATGCAGGTCGCGGCACTTTCAAGCGGTTCGTTTTTTTCTGGATTTCTAATTATGACAACTTTCGCTTTGGGCACTCTTCCTGTGCTTGCACTCTTGTCATTCGGATCAGCATCTTTTTCTCAATCAAAACATGCTCCTCTGTTCTTTAAATCTGCTGGAGTTTTAGTAATTGGTCTTGGAGTCTTTGCACTTCTAGCTGGACTCGCAGGGTTAGGTGTTATTGACCCTTTATTTAACATATAATCTTATTAATAATCTATGCAAAAAAATACAATCATATCAATCATTATTAGCATCACTTTGATTGGCGGAACGCTTTACTTTATTTCTGACAGGTCAACATCCTCGGTCGGTGAAGTCGCACAATCACAGAATGTTGAAATTAAGGATGGTGTGCAATATGTAACAATAACTGCAAAAGGAGGATATTCCCCACGAATCACAGAAATTAAAGGAGGATTACCTACTAAGCTGATTGTAAAAACAGATGGTACATATGATTGTTCAGCATCACTCGTGGTTCGATCTGTTGGTTTCCAAAAAATATTGCAACCAACAGGAGAGGAAGTAATAGATTTGGGCACTCCGAAATCTGGAGATAAAGTGCAAGGTTTGTGTGGAATGGGAATGTACAATTTTCAGATAAAGGTTAGTTAATTAATCGAGTGTTATCTTTTTATTATTTAACAATATTTTACTATTCAAACAGCCTAATAATTCTCTTTTTTCTAAACCACTAGCTTCCTGTAAGACATACTTTGCATAATTTCGTATATCAATGTCATTGACCTCAATTTTTTCTTTTGACCTGATGATTATTCTTTGAAATTTTGACGTTTGCGCGAGGCTTCGCCTCGCGCAAAAAATAAAAATTATATGAATAAAGATAAAATTAAAGAACTTGGTGACGCATGGAAGGCTCTAGATGATAAGTACGATAACTCTATCCTAGAAATTATTGATTCATCTGAACCGACACTTTCTGAAGAAAAACTTGAAGAATTAAAGAAAATGCAAGATGAGTTGTTTGACTTAGAGGTTGAATTGTTCAAAGCTTTGCAAGCTGAATAAAATTTTTAAAAACTACAAAACCCGATTAAATTCTCGGGTTGTTTTGGCTCATTGGCCGTCTCGTTGTTAAACGAAACGGCCCCGAGCGTTACGTACTAGCTTTGACTGACTTCCGCGGATTTTTCCTCCTCATGCTTCTTCATCTTCTCAGCCAGAGTCTGGAACAGGGTTTTGAGACCTTTAGGGTCTCTAGCCGGATTGATTTTCTCGGCGACCCAGTCGAGGTCGTCTGATGAAAGCCCAAGTTCTTGGAGATCCTTTCCGCTTTTCAGTTTCTCTCTGGCCTCCTCGAAACGACGTCTTCGGGCATGTATCTCAGCCCGAACAGCTCTTAACCCACCAGAAAGAAACTCGTTGGCATAGGTTTGCACTGCAACTCCCGTGCACATGTGAGCCACTCCATGAAGCAACTCATCCGTCAGTCCATTTTCGTTTTCAGTGCCCATCAGAAACCTCCTAGCTAACTATATAATTATTCAACTCGAAATCAAGTTTTAATTTGTTTGATTTCAAACTTATCTAAATAAGCTATAATATTCTTATGTACATAATATACGCACTGATCGGGGCACTTATGGCCAGTTTGGGAACAATATTCGCAAAGCTTGGTCTAAAAGGTGTTGATGCAAATTTATTAACAGCAATTAGAGGAATAGTGATGGCCATCATTGTCACTATCGCAGCATTGTCGTTCGGAAAACTTTCTGTTTCAGCTTTGAGCACACTAAATCAAAAGCAGTGGATATTTGTTATCCTTTCTGCTGTAGGTGGGGCACTTTCTTGGATATTCTTTTATCAGGCTCTGTCTGTTGGTCCAACAGTTGCAGTAACTGTGATAGATAAATTTTCTTTGGTACTAACTGCAATACTTGCAGTCTTTGTTTTGTCAGAGGGTATTACTTTGCAATCTGGAATCGGTCTGGGTTTCGTAGCTATCGGAACACTTCTTGTTTCTGTGCCGTGGGAGAAAATTAAAATGCTTTGGAATTAAATTAAATATTATGCAAGTAAACAATTCACCTTGGATTAAACAATTAAAAAGAATACGTCCTGTTGAAAGTCTTTATGTAGATAAAGAAACAGATGTTGTTGTAATAGGTGGTGGTATAGCTGGCATCTCTACTGCTTATTACATTTTAAAAAATACAAACAAAAAGGTTTTGTTAGTTGAGGCTGACTTAGTGGCTCATGGAGCTACGGGTCATAACGCTGGCCAACTTGTAGCATATTTTGAAAGACCGTTTTCTGAATTAGTAGAAGAATTTGGTTTGGAGTTGGCTGCTAATGGTCAGAGAGCTATAGAATCTGCATGGTTGCTTCTCGATGAAATGATTTCGGAGACTCAACTACAAACTCCTATGTGGCAGTTTACTGGATATGCTGCTAGTAGAGATATAAATGAGGTAATAGTGCATCTAAAGAATAATTCTTTTAGAGTTAAAGCTGGAATGAGTCCAGAGATGATTATGGTTGCAGAAGATTCTCCTGATGTTAATAAAATATCTGATGAGTATAAAAATCTATATACGTTGCTTCCTCAAAAGGATATTTTGTCTCTTTTGGAAACAAATGACAATAGATATATAGCGGCTCTTCCTGGAAGGAAAGGTTGTATGAATAGTGCAATGTTTTGTGAAGAAGTCGTTGGTTATCTTTTGTCAAAGTATCCAGACAGGTTTGTATTAACTGAACGTACACTAGTTGATAATATAGTATTGAATAAAGATAACTGTGTTTTGGAAACCCATCAAGGTATTAAAATTATGGCTGAAAAAGTAGTTTTGTGTACAAATGGTTTTGAAAAAATAAAGATTACAAACACAGCAGGTGGTGATGTAGATAAAAAATTCCATCATATGGTTCGTGGTTCCGTTGGATACATGGCTGGTTATTTGGAAGAGTTTGATAAATCTCCTACAGCAATAAGTTATTTGCCGAAACTTCAAACAAATAATAATACTTTTGAGTCTGATCCTTACTTTTATTTAACACGTAGACCATATGAAAATGAAGTTCAAGAAAAACATAATCTAATTTGTGTTGGAGGACCAGAAGCATTAATGGATGATACAAATAATTATTCAAAAAAAGAACATCCATATCCTGATGAGGCTCAGGAGCAAATAGATGAGTTCTTGCACAAGACTTATTCGCATGCTCCAGAAGGACAAATAAATTATAAGTTCTTGTGGCATGGACTTATGGGCTACACTCCAACTGGCGTAAGACTTGTCGGCCCAGAACCACTTAATCCTGTTTTGCACTACAATATAGGATGCAACGGTGTTGGTTTGCTACATTCTATATATGGAGGTAATAGAATATCACGCTATATAGCGGGGGAGAAAGTTGAACCTTCAATCTTTGACCCAAAGTATTCTAAATAAATTACTATCATTGTAACAATATGAAAGAACCATTTTTATGTGCGTTTAGTACAGCAGGCCAAATGCGCGAGGCTTCGCCTCGCGCATTTAACTAGTATTTAACTTTGTGAAATGCTAGGATAAAGATAAATGAAAATACTTAATAAAATAATTTTAGGCCTATTCGCCTTACTTATTTTATGGGTGGCTTTTCACTTTTTGATTATAGGTGGTGTAAAAACCGGTGTTGTAGTAGATTCTGTTACTCAAAAACCACTAGAAGGAATTCATCTTGTCAGAGCTTTATATTATTACACATCAAACCTAGAGGGGTCATACTCTGCTCATCCAGTCAGATATGAGGCTACTGTTACCGATAAAGACGGGCGTTTTTCTCTATCACCATTTATAAAAATGAAAATGTGGTTGAACAAAGCAGATAAGCTCTTTATAAACCCAACACCTAATTATTATTTTGAAAATGGAGAGCCACTTCAATCCGTAAATACCAAGTATTTCATGGATGTATATGGTTCAGGTTTTAGCCGAAATTATGGTATGGCACCCGATAATAAATTTAATAAAAATATTATCGTCGGTCTTATTCCTATTGTTTCAAACATTAGTGAATGTAATGGTAATGGTGGATGTATAGAAAAAAATAAAGATTATGCAAGAGACTGTTTAAAGAGATCTCTTCAGTATGAAGGTAAAGTTTGCGGAGGATTTGCTATAAAAGGTGTGGTAATATTTAAAAATGATAAACCATTCGGTGATGACATAACCAACGATTTTGCAGAATGTGACAATAAAAAGGACGACGCTAGCTCAGCTTACTGTTTTTACACAAAACAACACGAGAATGTGATGTTTAGCGAGGAAACTTGTTCTGCTTTCGATTTTGAATCAACAAGGAATCTTTGTTATTACTTCCTTACAATTGGTTCTTCCACCAACAATCTTTGCGATAAAATCACAAAAAAACCTTTTCCTGACGAAACTGTATCATACGCTTCGGATGGAGTTAGTAATTATAAAGACTTATGTATAAAAGAACGAACTAGAATGTATGGTAGATAGAAGATAAAATTTACAGACCAAATGCGCGAGGCTCAAATGCGCGAGGCTTCGCCTCGCGTATTTAAGAGAGTTTAATATTTTTGTTATAATCAGTTTATGACATTAGTAAAATCATCACTCATATTTCTCCTGCTACTTTTTGTATTAGTTTCTAATGTTAATGCTCAAGAGGTTCACAATGATTATCAGGGCACATGGAGAGGGAAAGTTCTGGAAGTAATAGATAGTGAAATAAAAGTAATTCCTGGCATAGAAGCAAAACATCTCTATCAAACAATTAAAGTTGAAGTTCTTGATGGTCCCAAAAAAGGAGAAATAATTAAAATTGAAAATGACTATTTGGAACTAAAAAAGGGAAATAAGTTTTATTTCAACTATTTGGTTGATATAAACGGAACTGAGAGGTATGGCATTATAAATATCGATCGACGTATGTCTTTGGTTTTAATTGTTATTATTTTTATCGGCTTTATTATTTGGTTTGGAAGATGGCAGGGTGTGAGGTCTCTTTTGGCTTTGTTGGGTAGTTTCTTTGCAATTTTTTATATCCTACTACCGGGGCTTCTTCATGGTTGGGATCCATTGTTAACAAGTTCGATTGTTGCAAGCGGAATTCTTTTTGGTGCAATATTTTTTACACATGGTTTTAATAGAGAATCTTTGGTTGCGTATTGTGGCACTATGATCGCGGTTATCATTACTGGATTATTTGCGCTATTTGCTGTAGAGGTTACGAGTTTGTCGGGTTTTACTGGTGACGAATCCACATATCTTAATTTGGGTACAGGAGGTTCTTTGGATTTTACAGGACTTTTGCTCGGAGCAATCATTATTGGAATACTTGGTGTTCTGGACGATATTGCGGTTACTCAAGCTGCTGTTGTGAGCGAGCTTTATGACTCCAATCCAGAAATGTCAAAAAAGGAAGTATATTCAAGAGCATTAAGAATCGGAAGGGAGCATGTTGGGGCATTAGTTAACACTTTGGTTCTTGCATATACTGGTGCATCATTACCAATTTTACTTTATTTTAAGTTGGCTGACATGAATTTCAGTACTGTAGTTAATCTAGAAATATTTGCTACCGAAATAGTCAGAGCAATTGTTGGTAGTATCGGTCTTATTATGACGGTACCAATAGTTACTTTCTTGGCTGTAAATTATCTTAAGGGATATAAATCAAAACATTCACATCATCATCATCATTAGAAAATAATACTATTTGGTTATAATTACATATATGAAAAATTATAAAAATATAGACGAATACATAAAGAATACATCAAAAGAATTTGTTCCAAAGGTAAAAGAGATGAGATCTTTAGCAAATAAACTTATTCCAAAAGGGGAAGAAAGTATAAAATACGGTATGCCAACTATTAAAATTAATGGGAAAAATTTCATACATTTTGCGGGAATGAAAGGGCATCTAGGGTTTTA
>CAYQQL010000012.1:0-13251 GCA_964420095.1 uncultured Candidatus Saccharibacteria bacterium
ATCTTTTTCTGTATCATAAAAATTACGCAATAAAACTTTTTTACCAGTTCGTTCTACATAGTGCTCCCAAAGAAAATCTCCGCCAGTTCTGATTATAATTTTTTTACCAAGAAGCTTACTCGCAAACACAGACGGAAACCCGACAGAATATGTATCCAAAGAAATAACAAAATCAGAAAAAACAAACCTTGGTAAAGTTTTTACAAAAAAATAAATATGTCTAATACCTGTTGGTAAGTAATTTTCAATAGAAAAAGTAGAAACAGAAACATCGTGCCCCTTGACCCTTAACTCATTTTCCAAATTTTTACTGTATTGAGCTGGACCACCAATTTTTGGCGGGTATATACCAGTAGTGATTAGTATTTTCATATGGCTTTATTTAGAAACTTTATCAAAAACATCCTTCATATTATTTGAAACAGTTTCCCAACTATATCTCTCTACTACCCTATTATAGGCATTTCTAACTATGTTCTCTCTGAGATTATTATTAGTTAATATCAAATTAACACTATTTGCAATACTCTGTGGGTTGTTTGGAGCACAGAATACACCTGTTTCATTATCATCAATAAAATCTGGAATTCCGCCTACGGGGGTTGCTATAACGGGCAGTTTTGCTGCCATAGCTTCTATAAATGAGTTACCAAAACCTTCTGACCGACTTGGACGTATAAAAATATCACAGACAGAAAGATAATCTGGAATTTCTTGATGTGGAACAAAACCCAAAAATTTGACTCTTTGGTTTAAACCCAAACTGTCTACTTGTTTCTGTAATTTTTTACCTTCTTCCCCCTTACCCATTATTATCAAACAAATATTTGAAGGAAGAGAAACCAAAGATGAAATAATATCATCTACAGCATTTTTGTGTGTCAGCCTGCTCCAAGTAACAAGAAAAACATCTCCATCTTTTTTATCTAATTTATTTCTAATTTCTTCTTTTACCTCTATACTAATTTCTTTTGTAAAAACAGACAGATCTACACCGTTTGGAACAATATCCGCGTCCTTTTTATAACCAACTCTTCTCGCTCTATCTATCAAAAAAGTACTCAGCGCAGTTAAATGATCTGTCTGGAAAAGAGCAAGCTTCCAAGAAAGTCCTAGTAAACCTCCCCACCTATAATTTAAATGATTTTCAGAATCCCCCTCTTGTAAAGAAAGAAGTATCGGAACTTTTTTCGATCTTGATAAAAATTGAAATACATTAAACACATACCCGGCCCCACTAGCAAAAGTTATCATCATTGCCCAAATGCAAAAATAATTATTCTTTTTATTTAATTTATATATTTTGACCGCTCCCAAAAATGGAAGAATTAATTTATCAAAAGTTCTATGTCCAAAACCTATTCGATACACATTAACTGAACCAATTTTTTCAAAAATTGGTAAGTTTTTATCAAACCTAGCGGTTATTAAATCGAAGTCAAAATCTGAAGACAGTCTGTCGGTTATCTCCTTTATAGCTATCTCAGCCCCTGCAATAAAAGGGTAATATGCCGTAGACAAAACAAGAATTCTTCTCCTTTTAATATTTTCCATACTATTTACTAGAATCCATATTTAAAAGCTCTCTTAATACTTCTTCTGGGACTTCTCTTGCTGAGACATGTTTACTTTCTGCTTTTGGTGTTTGTGATGATTCATTTTTCTGAATATTGTTTTTTTCAGGAACTTTTTCTTCTATTTTTCCCTCTTTCCTTTCTTCTACTTTTGGTCTACTAATAACACTAGCGAGCGCATCCTTGAGACTACTCATATTCTCTTTGCTAGGATTTTTTTTATCTTTTACGAGAGCGGAAAGAGAAGTCATTTCTGGCTTTTTCTCTTCTACTTTCTCTGGCATTCTAGCTTTTAGTTCTTCTGCTACTTTCATAAAAGCTATTTTGTTTTCATCAACTTTAGGTTCTTCTTTCTTGGGTTGTGTATTTTGAACTGGCTGTTGTCTATTCTCCTCAAAAGGTCTCCTATTTCTATTTTCTCCTGACTGATTTTGTTGAAATTGCTGGTTCTGCTGATTAGGATCTTTTCTTACATCTTTTGCACCACCGACATCATGCCAGTCGGCAATAGACTTTTCTACATCTGCTCTAGGGTTCGCGAACTGCGCACGAGAACTGTCTACAACATCATCTTTAAAGATTTTTTCTGGCTTCGGTACTCCTGGCAATGTTTTTGCTGAAAATGGCTGACTAGATACACCATCTATCATGAGCTTTAGATAAATCTGAGCAAAACCAAGATTAACGAGATCTGCAGCTTCAAAAGTTGGAGCGAACTCTTTTTCCAAAACTTCTGCATCAAAAGCTCCTACTCGAAAAGCAATCATTGTTCCCACGTTTCCAAAAACAGCATCACGAACTTCCTCTTCCATTTGTTCTATATACTGGTGTGCAATATTCAAACTTAATTTATACTTTCTTGCCTCTGACAATATATCTGCAAAAGACTTGTTAGCAAATGACTGAAACTCGTCTACATAAAGATAAAAAGGTGGAAGTTTTGCCAATTCATTTTCATTTCTATCTGCACGAGACATCGCAGAGAGATATATTTTTGTAATAAGCATTGAACCGATAAGGTTAGCATTTCCCTCTCCCACTCGCCCCTTTGAAAGGTTGATAATCATTATCTTCTTTTCATCCATTATCTTTCGTATATCAAAAGATGATTGCGACTGTCCCAAAAGATTTCGCACAAGTGGGTTCGATGTAAACTGACCAACTTTGTTTTGGATAGCTGGAATAGCTTCTGCAATAAATTTTTCTGTCCACTTTCCAAACTCATCAACCCAAAAAGCCTTAACGGATGTATCTTTTATATTATCTACAACTTTTTTTCTGTACTCTTTGTCAGAAAGCATTCTGTTAACACCTAGAAGTGTTGAACCTGGGTACTCCAAAAGTGCGAGTAGAGTGTTATTCAAAATGTATGCCATTCTAGCAGACCATGCGTCTACCCAAATTTTTTCAAAAGTAGACATTAGTCCGTTTACAACCAAATGTCTTTTGTCTGGACCAATATCCTCCATCACGTTGAAAGAGACTGGATACTCCATATCAAAAGGAGCAAAATACAGAACATCTTTTATTCTGTGTTCTGGAACATATTCCAAAAGTTTTTCTGCTGTACCTCCGTGTGGGTCTATAAAAGCAATACCGTTTCCATTCTGAATATCTTGAATGGCCATGTTTTCAAGTAAAGTAGATTTTCCAAGACCCGTCTTTCCTATTACGTACACATGTCGAAGTCTATCTTTGGCTTTTATACCAAATTTTACTTTCTTATTTCGAGCATCAGTTTCAGCAAAATATGTTATTGCATTAGGATCCATTTAAAAACTATTATACAACTTTTGTACCTAATCACAAAATCTCTTACTCAGCATATCCTTTTTTGAGACACAGAATAAATTTGTGCTCAAATTTTTCTTTCTACTCATCTCTTCACGGATTCCGTAGAGTCTCTAAAAAGAACATGCTGTCGACGAGATTTTATTTAGTGGTAATTTTTTATAAACAAAAAACGCCACGATAATATCGTGGCATCACTACAGTTGACCACCACTGCTAGGAGCTCTCTTTTAAGGCAAGAGCACGAATCCTTTGATGCTACCGAGCCAACCCCAGTGCTACTTCAGCCTCACGCCTTTGACGGTCGCGTTCGGCTTCACGCCGTGGACGCTCGCGCTCCCACTTGACCCGATCGAAGACCCCGACAAACCTGCGCGAGGAGTGCAGCCATCCGGTAGATTTCCTGTGCCGGATCGCACTTCTGTACGCTCGTCCCTCGAAGTTCAGATAGGTCAGGTCGTCGCCGTGGAGGAAACAGAGTGGTGGGTTGTTCAGGTAGTGCCTCGGGTGTTTCTCCCGAAAACGCAAAGCCTGTTCCAAGGTTGGGAGTTCCAGTCCGAGTTGCTTGAACTCTTCCAGAACAACCTCCTTGGTAATCCACCCCTCAATGTACACCGCGGTGAGCTCCATCTCCTTGTCTTCGCTGTCCATGGAAACGTTGCCGTTTTCCACAGACTGAAGAATGGAAGGGTCGACGGTGTCGTACTTGCCGGCATCAAGCAACTCTTTCGCAGAGCGCCCGTCGCCGACTCGAATCGTGTACTTGTGCGTCTTCTCGATAACAGGAACGACTTGCGTCTTTCCCTCGAGGAACTGCATTGCGCCGTACACATGACCGAGCTTGTTGATGATCGCTTCGATCTGGCCGAGGGAGAGTTCGTTGTACTTCGCCATGGCATCCTCCATCCGACTGATAGTCGGAGAGCTTCTGGCTGCCCGCCAGTTAAGGGGTCGCTAGGCGACGTGTGAACGAACATGTACCTGATAGGTACTATGTTTATAGTATATCATATACTAGTTTATTTGTCAATGATAAAACGCCCCTTAAGTATGGGTATTTTTGAACCTAAGCTTTCACAATTTGAGAGAATTTCGATGTGAGAAATTGGAAATTCGAGGAGCCTTACTCGTTGTAAGGTGACGAGCATTTTCAATTTGGGAGCGAGAAATTCGCCAAATTTGGAAGCTTACTCCAATGCCCCTTTTGTATATTTGTTTGAAGCACTCCACAATGCCCAGGAGTCTAACCCGACGTCATATGTAGCCTTAATTTGTGCCAGAACCTCAGCAGAACCATAATCTGCACCCAGGTCAAAATCTTGCAACCAAGGCCTCAATTCGGCCAATAAGGCACCTGTTGAGCTTGCTAAAGCTTCTCGTCTATCTACTGCTGACTTCATCGTATATTGAATGACCTCATACGGATGCTGAGCTGGATTCTTATAATTCATAAAATTAGTTGGGTAATGGGATGGATAAACCATAGGCATTACGTAGTCAAAATATGGCAGAGCATCTTCTAACAACTGACCAATACCCATATCATCACTTGCTGTTGTAGTCATTCCAAATAAATCTGCAGAAGTTTTTAGTCCTGAGTCTTTTAGATTCGTACTTAAATATTGGAAAAAATTTTTCAGAGCAACCGACTTTGGAGTAGTACTACTCCACGGAAAAGATATGTCTTTCATATTTCCGTCCGAAGGAAAACGTATGTAGTCAAAATTTATTTCATCGAAACCAATTTTTCTAGCTTCTTTGGATATCAAAATTATATAATCCCAGTATTCCTTACTTCCGACATCTACCCAAGAAATCCCCTTTCTGTCTTTCCACACAAGAGTTCCCTTTTCGTTTTTTACAGCCAAATCTGGTCTATGTTTTACAAAATACTCATCTTGAAAAACAGCCACACGACCAATAACATAGATATCCTTTTTGTGTAAAGATTCAATAAAATCTCTCATATCTGAAACTCTGATCTCTTCTGAACCAAAAGATTTTAATTTTGGATCTGTGATAGAAAAAACCAGCTTACCACTATAGTCTTTTATATCTATAACAACCGAATTAATTTCTGTTGTATCTACAATACTAACAAGCCCGGATCGCAATTTATTATTCGATGCGACCCAACTAGTCATGTATATAGCTTTTACTTGGTTTGGGGTTTGTACATAGCTTGGCACAAAAATATCTGGAACTTTTGTTGTAGTTGTGGAAACAGTATTTACAACCAAAGCTGATTCAACAGAGGAATAATGACTACTAAAAAACTTTGGCAAAAAAACAATAACCATTAGCACAAAAAAAATAAAAACAGCCAGAAAAACTGCTGTCTTATTTTTTGTAAAAAATCCAGACATACTATTCTACCTCACGGTTAATCTTCTTTTCCGACTTAACGTTAGACTCTAAAGTATTATCTTTTGGATAAATAGGAATATTTTCTACAAATACTGGAGTTGATCTCTCTTTTTTTGATTTAATTCTAGAACTTTTTTTGGGTAGAGAAATTTTAACAGACATTAACACAAGAGAAATTCCTGAAATAATCACAAAAGCCGACTTCCATACACTTGGAAAGCCCAAAAAAGGAATAAGAAATATGAAAATTCCCAAAAAGAATGTGCTTTTCTTATTTATCATTTCGATATTATAACCTCACAGCGGTCATTTAGCAAAAAACTATATAACTTCTACCATTATAAAGTTTGAAGTGAGTCCTTTTGTATTAAAAGGCACCCCACCAACAACTACAACCTTATCCCCTTTCTTTACCAACTTTTCTTTTACACAGTATTCTCTAACCATTTTTACAACATCTTTAATAGAGTCATATCTTGGAACTGTTACTGACTTACATCCAAAAGATAGACATAGTTTGTTTGAGGTTTCTTCGTGCGAAGTTAAAGCCAAAATAGTAGCTTGTGGTTTATGTCTTGAAACCATTCTTGCTGTAAAGCCTGAATCAGTTAACGCAACAATAACCTTTGCCCCAACATCATGAGATGTTTTTACAACTGAACTAGTTATAGAATCAGCTATGTTTGTATCCCCATTTACACCAACTCGAACAATACTTCTTTCAGGATAGTTAGCTTCTATTTCAGCCGCAACAGTTGCCATAACAGTAACTGCGTTGATTGGAAACTCTCCAAGAGTTGTTTCCTCAGAAAGCATAACAGCGTCTGTTCCATCTAGTATTGCGTTTGCAACGTCTGAAACCTCTGCTCGTGTAGCAACAGGGCTCTTTATCATAGACTCCATCATTTGTGTTGCTGTAATAACGGGCTTTCCAGCATCGTTACATTTCTGAATCATCATTTTCTGATATCCTGGAACTTTTTGATACGGAACCTCGATAGCCAAGTCACCTCTAGCAATCATAAGTCCATCAACAAGTGAAATGATTTCATCTATATTTTTTACAGCTTGTGGAGTTTCTATTTTCGCAATGATCTGTGCATTACACTTTTTCTTTTTTAATATTTCTCGAAGCTCAACGATATCGGAAGGCTTTCGCACAAAAGATAGCGCGATAAAATCTACTTTATTTTTTATACCAAACTCAACGTCTTTTAGATCCTTTTCAGTCAAACAACTCATTGAGATATCTGTGTCAGGAAGGTTTACTCCCCGTCGTCCTTTTGTGTTTCCACCAACAACTATTTTACAAGTAACTTCATTACCTTTTATGCTCAAAACTTCAAACTGCTTTTTACCATCATCTACCATAACCTTATCTCCAGGTTTTACTTCCTTTGGAAATTCTTTGTAGTTAATAGAAACTCTTTTTTCATCTCCAACTATTTTTTCTGTAGTTATAACAATCTTATCTCCAGATTTTAATTCCACTCTGTCCTGATAGAACTCACCAAGTCTGATTTTCGGACCAGAAAGATCTTGCAAGATAGCTGCTCTCATTCCCGACTTATTCATAGCAGAACGTAGGTTGTTTACTCGATTTTGGTGTTCAGCAAAATCCCCGTGTGAGAAGTTTAGTCTCATAACGTTCATACCCGCCTTTAGCATCTTTGTCAGCATTTCCTCGCTCTCTGTAGCAGGACCTATTGTTGCAACTATCTTTGTCTTTTTCATTTTATAAATTCAATAAGTTATTATTTAATTTTTGACCGGAAAGGGATATTATTACACAAAATTAACTATATTTCAAGCCAGATTAAGATAGAAGGTTTTTACCAGACATACCTTTTGGAACCGCTATACCTAGAATAGAAAGTACTGTTGGAGCAATGTCAGCCAAATCCCCATTTCTCATTTTTTTATCCAAACCAACGATAACAGCTGGGACAGGGTTTGTAGTATGTGATGTGTGCTTTTCTCCCGTAACTGGATCAATATTTACTTCTGCGTTTCCATGATCAGCTGTAACAAAGGCTACAGCTTCTTTATTATTGATCACCTCTATCACTCTTCCCAACTGCATATCGACTTCCTCAAGAGCCTCAATAATAGCAGGAACATTTGCTGTATGACCAACCATATCTGGGTTTGCAAAGTTAATCAAAACAAAATTTACACCAGAGTTAATTTCTTCTATGGCTTTATCCGCAATAGCTTCGGCACGCATTTTGGGAGCGAAGTCATGTGTAGGAACATCTTTTCTACTATCCAAAAGAATATGCTTCTCGCCTTTATATGGTTCCTGCATTCCTCCATTAAAGAAATATGTAACATGTGGGAATTTTTCTGTTTCTGCAATATGAGACTGCGTAAGACCAGAATTTGATATCTCTTTTGCCAGAACTGTTTCTATTGATATCGGAGTAAAAGCAACATCACAAGTAAAATTTTTGTCATATTCTGTTAGCGTAGCGAAAATAATATTTTGGCCACTAATTCTTTCTTGTGTTTTTTTACTTAACATTCTTGCTCTATCCGACCTAAAGTTCCAGAAGAAAATAGCATCTCCATTTTCCACACTCCATGTTTTACCTTTATCATCTAGAAAAATAACAGGCTCGATATGCTCATCACTTTTTCCACTCTCATGAAATTTTTTTAAAAATTCTGAAACTGGAATGCTAGTCTTTTCTGCCTCAGCATCAAAAATAGCCTTTTCTGCTTTTTCTAACCTATCCCAGTTGTTATCGCGATCCATCGCATAATACCTACCTGATAGCGACGCTATTCGCGCAATTTTTACTTCCTCCAAAACACTTTCAAGTTCTTTGATAAACTGTTGTGAACTTTGTGGAGCAGTATCACGCCCATCAGTAAATACATGAATGGCTATCTTTTCTACTCCATGTTTTTTTGCAGCTCTCAAAAAAGCGGCAAGGTGTCTCTGGTGACTATGAACTCCACCATCACTAAGCAAACCTTTTACATGCAAAGTAGAATTATTTTTCTTTACATGATCAAACAACTTTATAAATACTGGATTGTTATCGAACTCACCATTTGATATAGATTTATCTATTCTAACCAAATCAGTGTCCAAGGGCTTACCCGCTCCAATAGTTGAGTGACCAACTTCAGAGTTACCCATTTGTCCGTCTGGAAGACCAACAGCTAGCCCACTAGCTTCAAGTAAAGAGTGTGGGTATTTATCCCACAAGCTATTAAATACAGGTGTTTTTGCTTGCTTTACAGCGTTGTGAGTTGTTTCTTCTCTGTATCCCCAACCGTCCAGGATTATTAAAACTGCTTGTTTATTTTGCATATTATTTTCTAGATTAGTTCAAATTAAAACTTTTTGAATCCATAACTTTTTTCTTCATTTACGGAACCTGTGAAAAGGTGAGTAAAAGGAAAATTTTCAGCAGAAAATTATTCCGGTGATGAAAAAAGTTGTGGTGAAAAAATTTTTAATTTACTTTAAAACACTTCTTACCAGGAAATACAGCTTTCTTTCCAAGAGACTCTTCGATTCGAAGTAGCTGATTATACTTTGCAGTTCTTTCTGATCGACAAAGTGAACCTGTCTTTATCTGTCCTGTTCCAAGACCAACAACAAAGTCAGCAATAGTTGCGTCCTCTGTTTCTCCTGATCTGTGAGAAATAATAGATGTGTATCCTGCCTTTCGTGCCATCTGAATTGCATCAATAGTTTCTGACACAGTTCCGATTTGGTTTAGTTTGATAAGAATAGAATTTGCACATTTTTCATCAATTCCTTTTTGTAATCTCTTTATGTTTGTAACAAAGAAATCATCTCCAACAATTTGAATCTTGTTACCAAGAGTCTTTGTCATTAGTTTGTAACCTTCCCAGTCGTCCTCTGCAAGCCCGTCCTCGATAGAAACAATAGGAAACTTCTTTACCCAGTCAGCATAGAAGGCTACCATTTCTTCTGAACTCAAAACCTTTCCTTCTGTTTCTAGATGATACTTTCCGTCCTTGTATAGTTCACTTGCAGCACCGTCGATAGCAATACCAACATCCTTTCCTGGTGTAAGTCCAACATTTTTTACCGCCTCAAGTATTATCTCGATAGCAGCCTCGTTTGAAGGAAGTGCTGGTGCATATCCACCCTCATCACCCACTGATGTATTTAATTTTCGAGCCTTCAAAAGTTTCTTTAGCTCATGAAAAATTTCTGTTCCCCACTGTAGCGCCTGTGCAAAGGACTTTGCTCCAACTGGCATAACCATAAACTCCTGTAGATCTGTAGAGTTCTCTGCATGCTTTCCTCCGTTTAGAATATTCATCATTGGAACTGGAAGAGAAACAACCTTTGTCTTTGAAATATCTTTGAAGTATTTCCAAAGAGGCTTCTTCATTGAAACTGCTTGTGCTTTTGCAAAAGCCATTGAAACTCCAAGGATCGCGTTTGCTCCAAGTTTTGTTTTGTTTTCTGTTCCGTCTAGTTTGATAAGCATTGTGTCCAAAGCTTTCTGATCAAGAACCTTTCCTTTCAATGCTTTTGCGATAGTTGTGTTTACGTTTGTAACTGCTTTTAAAACACCCTTGCCTCCATATCTTTTCTTGTCACCATCTCTTAATTCACAAGCTTCATGACTACCAGTTGAAGCGCCCGATGGCACAGCAGCTCGTCCGAATGAGCCATCTTGTAAAAATAGGTCAACCTCTACTGTTGGATTACCTCTAGAATCCAGAATTTCTCTACCAATGACTTTTGTGATTTTTTGCATAAAAAAACTTGATTGAATAATAAAATAATATTATTGATAATTCGCTTATTAATTACTTTTATGACCCCTACTTTCATTGAAATCTACTATTTTTTTCTACATAAAGCATCGCACCATCTCTTCCGCCAAGCTCTACTCTGTCATAAGTCTCTCTAATAGTAATTCCTGGAAATATTGTGTCATAGATTCTAGAGTGAACGTAAGTAAAAGAGAAACCAGATTCCCAAACTTGCGGCTCATCTTTATTTACACCAAGCAAATTAAATAAGGATTCTTTATTACGAGAATATTCATCCCAAGAAACACCTCCACGAATCCCTTCGTCTTGAAAAGCTTTCATTATCACAACAGAACCATCAACCTTACCCGAGAAACCTGATACTATACGATAAATATTTTCGATAAATTCGCTATCTCCTCCACCACTTAATATTTCAGTTGCTCTTTCTTTCAGAACCCCAGCGATTTCACCCTCTTTGTACCCTGACTCATAACCAATTCTCCTCTCTGACTCGAGATTGCTTTTGTGTACAGACTGCTGCTCAGATTCTTCTTTTTTAACTTGTAATTCTGCCTTACCTTCTCTTTGTTTCATCTCGTCAAATTTCTGAATAACCGGATAATATTTTTTATAAAAATCTTCTGCATCTTCAGGTGGCATATCATTACCATCAGAAGTGCCGAAATAATTTATCTTGTCTAGTGACCAAGCAGATTTTTCTACATCTATTTTGCGACCTTCAAATGTCCCACTTATTCCTCCAGCCAATCTACCGGTAGCCCATACCTTATATTCAAGTGAATATTTTAAATCGAGTGGAAGATTTTCGAATTCAGGATTTCTTTCAACATACATCTCTCGAATTGCTGACATTTCCTTCTGAACATCATCCATATTAGAACGTGCTTCTATTTCATCATCAATGGTAGGTTCATATTTTTCTGACATAAAAATTAATTTATATTAATAATAAAACACCATAATCTTCTGTAAAACAAAGCTATTATAACTTTTGCTTGTTTTAATTATACCAGATGGTTTATAAATAAAATGTATTGTTAAAACGTTTTTTTTCTGGTATATTCTTCAAGTGCTCTATGCGCGAAAGCTTCCGTTGGCTCCCGCGCTCGACCACCCTCCTACAGAGGAGGTACACCTTTTGGAGATTTTTGGAAAGTTTTTTAGTTGGTTTTGTGCGCGCATAGCTCAGTTGGCTAGAGCGCTCGACTGATACTCGTGAGGTCCCAGGTTCGAATCCTGGTGCGCGCACAAAACTCGTTATACTTTTCAAAAATTCCTCAAAAGGCCTCACGAGTGAAAACATCACTTTTCACTCGTGAGGCCAAGATTGGGTTGGGACCCAATTTTGGAACCTTGAATATTTTGTATTCAAAATGCGAAAGGTGTACAGTCCCTGTAAAGAAAGAACCCTAGTGCGCGCACAATAAAAACCGCCTAGGCGGTTTTTATGTAAACGAAAAGGGTTGGTTCGAGATGACATACGCATCTGTTACCAACCCTCTGGAACCACCTTCTTACAGGCGGTAATTGTTCAGTCGCGGTGCCGGGCTCTTCGGGGCATTCGGCCCCCCAGCAATCCGGATGTGAGCACGATCATCCAGTGGCCGTGGCTTATCCACCTTGCGCGCCTGACTGTAATTGCGATTGCCACGAGTCGGAAGTCCGACAATGACCATTGCAATCAGAAAGAAGAGGAACGATCCACCGGCCAACGTCCAAGGAAATGTCTGGCAGAACGAAGCCATGTTAAACACGGCCACGGCCCCCAACCCAAGCGCAACGACGATGCAGATGTTGAAACATATCTGCTGACGACGGTATTCTGCCTCGGTTATCATACAAGGATGTCTCCAGCGGACCATTCCGCTCTGGTGTGTATTATACCACATATAGTATAAAATTGTCAAGCATAACAAAAAACCACCCTGTTGGGTGGCTCTTTGTTATATCATCCTTTATTTTGTTCCGTTCTACTCCTGTCTTTCCAAGTGTCATACAGATTTAAAGACTCCTGTAATTGTCTATTATGTGCTCAATTGAAGCACACAATACCGACGCACATTCTATCTTCCGAAGAAGATAGACTTTTGTATCACTAAGTGATACAGGTTTCAAATTGAATTATTCCACGAGCAGCTTCCGCTACCCGTGCCTTGTTACGACTTACTCCCTGTTACCGAATTTACCGTGGTCCAGTATACACTGGCCTTCGGGTATTCCCGGTTCCCTTGAGTTGACGGGCGGTGAGTACAAGACTTGAGAACGTATTCACCGCGGTATAGCTGACCCGCGATTACTAGCAATTCCAACTTCATGAGGTCGAGTTTCAGCCCTCAATCTGAACTGGGGCGACTTTTATTAGGATTAGCTCAGGGTTTCCCCGTCGCGACCCGTTGTAGTCGCCATTGTATTATGTGTGTAGCCCAAGGTATCAGAGGGACATGCTGACCTGGCGTCATCCTCGCCTTCCTCCCAGCTTTCTGCGCGCAAGCGCGGAAAGCTAAATTAATAGCTTATTCACACTTGTGAACAAAACTGACAGAAACGGGACTTCCCGAATCCTCTATATACTTCTACCTATGATCATCGTTCAATCTCGTCTCTGTTGTGTTTGCTCTGTGCTTGTGCACACAAAGCTGGGCAGTCTCGCCTGACACTTGTAACAGACAACGAGGGTTGCGTTCGTTACCCCACTTAAGGGAACAATTCAAACCACGAACTGACGACGGCCATGCATCACCTG
>CAYQQL010000013.1:0-12432 GCA_964420095.1 uncultured Candidatus Saccharibacteria bacterium
TTGAGCGCAAGCATAAGCACAATGGCAAAACCAAGCGCGCGAGAAACTTTGTAGTCGCGGTTTGCTTTCTTTGCAAACAGTGCAACCAAAACCATAATTGCTGCACGCCATGCAGATGCTCCCCCACCAGAAAGAATAGTAAACAAAATAATTCCAAACATACCACCAGCAAAAGAAATATTTTTTGGTAAAAATTTTAAAGCATCCATTATACTTTCGGCAACGATAGCAATGTTGTAGCCAGACAGTACAACAATGTGTGATGTGCCAGTTTTCTGAAATTCAGAAAGTAAATCTTTGCCGAGACTTTGTTTCCCACCAAGCAAAAGTCCGGAAAGTAAACTAGATTCTGGTTCTGGCAGTGCGTTGTTGATCGAATCAGTAAAAGCATGTTTGACTTTGAATAACGTTGTTTTTACTATGCTACCGTGATTCGAGGAGATAAGTCTTATCGTCGTGAACTGACTTGTGTACCAGATACCACGAACACGGAGATAACCTTTGTAGTCAAAAACTCTGCCATCCTCACCCTCAATAAGTTGTGGCTCTCTCAAAACCAAACTAAGTGAAACTTTGTCACCATATTTATATTCAGGGTGAATAGGCACAGTAACAAGCACTCTCTCACTAACACTTTCACCCTCTACATTTGTCAGTTTCACAGTGAGTTTTGTATTTTTCTCCCTAACGTCTGGCTCCTCGACCACAATACCCTCTGCTTTTATTTGTTTGTTTATATACCTATCTAAATGAGAATCTGAATACAGATCAGAAATAATCATACGACCCATTCCAAGTGTTACACCGATCAAAACAACAGTAGAAATTACTACTAATTCTCGACTATTTTCATCAACAAAATATTTGTAAAAATAAATTAGTATTGTTAGAAAAATGCAGGCAATAAAAAATCCGAAACTAATCGGAATAAAAGATGCTATTGCTATGCCCGCTATGAAACCAATTGAGAGTTGAAGTAACATAATATTAGATGAAATTTTCTTTCTCCTCATATCTCTCGAAGGACACGCATAAATCTTTACTAAGATTTTGCTCTGACTCGGGCCGTCGCCCTGCGTAGTTCCTTCTCGAGATATGAGTCAACAAAATTTTCATTCTATTACTCAACAAATTCTTTTATAATTTCTTCTTCGTCAGATGGAGATACAGATTTTTTGAAACGTGCACCAGAAACCCCATTCACCCGAGCTTTGCATTCATCCCAAGTTTTGTGAGTTTGAACAACCCCATCCACCATACTCACATATGAATACGCCTTACTTTTTGATTTAGATTTTTTATCTGAAACGGTTTCACTAATTTTTATATCGACGCCATATCTTTCTCGTGATCCGTTATATAAAATAACCGGATCATTATCCGCAAAAGATGTAGCAATAACGTCACATCTTTCATTCCCCGCTGTTCCGCTGTGACCTTTTATTAATTGCCAGTTTATATTTTTGTGAACAGTAGCCTCTACCATTTCTTGCCACAAGTCTTTGTTCAAAACATCATCCTTTGTGGATGTCTTCCAATTATTTTTCTCCCAACCTTTTACCCAACGAGTAGCTCCGTTTAATACATATGCGGAGTCTGTATACAAAGTTATTTCTTCATCCTTTCCAACAGCATTGAGCGCAGAAATAACAGCAGTCATTTCCATTCTGTTGTTTGTTGTTTCATCCTCTCTCCCTCCGATTTCAAAAGCTTTCTCATCGGATAAAATTATTGCACCCCATCCACCTGGTCCCGGGTTACCTCGTGACGATCCGTCTGTGAAAATTGTTATCATATAAAGTCATTATAACAGAACTTTTTCTAATAAATAAAAAGATGGCCGACACCTGAGTGCCGACCACCATGAACCTCACCACGATCAGTGAGTCTGTCCGCTACGCTTCGTAGTCTCACCACTGGAGCGACCAAGATCCTCTTCGTCGATAGGAAGCCACCCGGCAGCGATTAGTGCCTCGATGGCAATCTCCAGCTCAGCAAGCTCTCGAGCATCGAGGTCGATCAACAAATCTCCGACCTGTTCGTCCCTTGGATCGAGGAATGTCAGCTCCACATACGCTGTCTTGTTGTGTGGGTTATATGAGAATTTCTCCACATAGAGAGTGACCTCGTCTGTGGGTATGACTTCCATGTCGATGTGAGGGACGAAATCATCCTCGGTCTCGAAACGAGCACCGACGGGGCGACCTTCTCTCAAGAACGGCAGTTGAGCCGTGTATACCACTTTTTTCATTGTGCTCTCCTTTCCCCGGTACGGGGTTCAGGTGTTGATTATGTAGTAAATATTCCTAGAGTCAAATTTTAATATATATCTACTATTCGGAGACGGAGTTCCGGAAAGTTTCTAAAAACGGACTTTTCAAGTGTTGCAACAAGGTTTATAGAACTCCCATCTTTTATCGAAACAGGAAACTTTTCACCAGTCTGAAAGAAAGCGATAGCAGTTACATCTTTGTTGTTTGAGTTTTTAAATTTAATCTCTAAATGATTTTTCTCTTTACCAAAAAGTTTCATTGCAGATACTGTTATATTTTCAAAAAGGAAAAGTGGTTTTGGGTTATCCAAACCAAACGGCGCAAACTTTTCTACCGAACTGTATGTGTTCCAATTCACATCATCAAGGGAAAGTTTTTTATCTAGTAGTGTATCTTCTATTATTTTGTTTTCATTCAAAAGTTCAACAAAAGCCTCATTCAACCTTTCCTCTAGTGTATGAACATTTTCTTGGAGTATTGAAAAACCACCGGCGCCTTTATGTCCGCCATAGTCGACAAAAACATCTTTGATTTTTTCCATTAGCTTTACAATGTCAGTATCACCTCCGGCCCGACATGATCCTTTTATTAGTCCATCGCCTTCTGTCTCACCATTTCTTCCCCAAAAGAAAACTGGCCTATTATGTTCATCACCAAAACTGTTTGCAACAAGACCGAGTAGTGACGGCTTCCATTCTGGATTTCCAAACACCAGAACATGTTTCATTTCTGTATCACTTCCTTCTATCCTTTTCTTTACTTCCTTTATCATGCTTCCCACAACACCCTTTCTTTCATCATTTTTATTATTCAAATGTTCTGCCAGCATACCTGCTTCAACTTCGTCTGTAGTAGATAGTAATTTAAATGCATCAAGTGGAATTCCCATACGGCTTGCTGCATTTATACGAGGAGTAACCATAAAACCAATGTCATCCTCTGTCAGAGTACTTTGGTTGATTTTAAGTAGCGAAAGAAGTTTCAAAAGTCCAACACGAGGACTCCTCTGCAAAACTTTCATTCCAAAATAGGAAATAATTCTATTCTCACCCAAAAGTGGCACCATGTCAGAAAGTGTAGCCAGTCCCACCATATCGAGAAACCATTTTTCGTGCCCATCTTTTATATCTATCTGTCCAGTTTCTTTTCCTTTTATTATTAAAGCTTGAATAACTTTAAAAATAACTCCAGACCCACAGAGCATTTTTTCTGGGTACTCACAGCCTTTTTGTTTTGGATTTATTATTGCAAAAGCTTTTGGAAGTTTCTTTCCTGGTATGTGGTGATCAGTAATGATCACATCCATGCCGTGTTTGTTAGCAGTCTCTACCTGCTCTACGTCCGTTATACCGCAGTCTATCGTGATAACTAGTTTTACATCTTGAGATGCCATGTTATCTATGGCTGTATGGTTTAGTCCAAAACCTTCTTCGTTACGAAGTGGTATGTAGTTTATAAAATTGTTGTAACCAATCTTTTTAAAAAAATCGTGCAGAGTCACTCCACCAGGGATACCATCTGCATCATAGTCACTAAAGATAGTAATCTTTTCATTTTTCTTTATCGCTTTCAAAATCCTCTTCGTCGCCTTATCCATATCTTTGAGCAGAAATGGATCGTGAAGACTCTCATATTTTGGATTGAGAAAACTTTCTGCATTTTCCAAATCCTCTATCCCCCTAGAATACAAAAGTGAACGAACCAAAGGAGAATACGCCTCGAACAATTTATCTATATTTTCTGGAATCGGCTCCCGTAAGGCGTACTTTTTTGACATAAAGACATTTTATCACATAGCCAGAATTATCGTTGAAGCAAAATCTTTTCAGAGCATCCGCAGGTTGCAAGCATGGTCTTGTCAAAGTCCGAGCTTTGCTCGGTTCATTGACAAGTTGCAAACGAGGACTAAAGCGAACTTTTCGCCGGAAAAGTGAGAGCATCTGAAAAGGTTTTGGTGAGAAAGATAATTCTGTTATAATTTCAAAATGAAAGATTGTATATTTTGCAAAATAGTTAGAGGAGAAATACCTAGTTACAAAGTCTATGAAGATGACAAATTTTTAGCCTTTTTAGACATTAACCCTCAATCCCCTGGTCATGTGCAGGTAATACCAAAAGACCATCATAGATGGGTATGGGATGTGCCATATGCAGGTGAATATTTTGAAGTTGCAAAAAAAGTAGCCCTGGCACAAAGAAAAGCTTTTGAGACAGAATGGATTCTATCTAAAATAGTTGGCGATGAAATAGAACACGCTCATATCTGGGTTTTTCCAAATAAAGAAGTAAAAGGTGAACTAAAAGATTTTGAAGGAAACCTAAAAAAAATAAAAGAAAATATGTAAACAAAAAACCACCATATGGTGGTTTTTTGTTTACTCTTTATTTATTCAGAGCCTCAATTCCAGGTAAAGTTTCGTTGACTAAGTAGTCGAGCATTGCCCCTCCACCAGTCGAAACAAAACTGAAACCATGTTCAAACTCTGCAACATCTATTGAAGCCAGAGTATCTCCACCTCCCACTATACTTTCTGCTCCATTTTCACTCGTCGCACCGGCAATTATTCTAGCCAGCTCCTCTGTTTTATCTTTAAAACCTTTTTTATATTTACCCAAAGGACCATTCCACACAATAGTTTTTGACTCCCCTACTAACTCCTTTAGCATTTCTATTGTCTTTGGACCAACATCAGAAATATATTCGTCAGAAGAAACACTGTCCGGTGATTTGAATTCTGTTGTTCCATCTGGTTTTAAAACCATAACATCAATAGGTGTAACAAGTTTTGGATTGTTTATAATATTCTCCAAATCAAAATCTCCTTCTGTTAGAAGTGAAGTTCCGACTTCATAACCTTTTTGTTTAAAAAGATCATTAGCCAAAGCACCTGCAACAAAAACAGTATCAGCCTTTTCTAGATATTTATGAATTAAAGGTAATTTTGTATCGAACTTTGCTCCACCAAGAATAAAAAGAAAGGGTTTGTTTGGATTAAAAGCTTTTGAAAGATTTTCAATTTCCTCTTTTACAAGAAGACCTGCATAGTGAGGAAGAAACTCTGGCACACCCACAATGGAGGCATGCTTTCTATGCATTACACCGAAAGCATCATCTACGTATATGTCTGCCATCTGTGAAAGCTTTTTTGCAAAGTCTTTGTCGTTTTCTTTTTCTTCTGGGTTCATTCGAAGATTCTCAAAGAGAAGAATTCCCTTGTCTTCCAGCTTTGCTACCATATCTATAGCCATAGCGTTGAAATAGGTTTGGCAAAACTCTACTTTATAGAAACCGTTCAAATACTGAGCAACAGGAAGAAGTGACATATTACTTTCACTTTCTGTATGAGCAATAATAATTATTTTTGCTTCATGCTCACGAAGATAATCTATTGTGGGAATTATTCTCTCAATTCTATACGCATTCACTACCTGACCATCCAAGACGGGAACATTTAATTCCAACCGAAGTAGTACATACTTACCTTTCAGATCATCTCCCTTTAGCTCATCTATATATTTCATATCTATATTACTGTTTATCAACTGACTTAATAATTTCTACAAAATCTTTTGGCTCCAAACTCTGTCGTCCGATCAAAAAACCAGAAACGTTTCCATCTTTTATCAAACTTTCTGCATTAACCTTATCTACCGCACCACCATAAATAACTCGCACGTCTTCACTAACAATACTATACGTATCCTTTAGAACTTTTTTTATATAAATAGACATCTCGTGCAAATCTCTTGGTTCCATTGCAGACTTTGCACCTATAGCCCAAAGTGGCTCATATGCGATAACAATATTTCCAAAAGATTTCTTTGGAACGTCCTTTAAGGCTTTTTGGATCTGTTGTTTTATAAAATCAAAATAATCACCACTTGAATCGCGCATAGACTCCCCTACACAAATAATAGCTGTCATACCCAGAGAAACGACGGATTGAACTTTTTTATTTACAACTTCATCTGTCTCTCCCATTTTTCTTCTTTCAGAATGACCAACAATAACAAATTTTACTTTGAACTGTGGTAACTGGAGATGTCCAACCTCACCAGTAAAAGGTCCAGCTGTTTCACTATTTGCATTTTGAGCACCAAGATAGAAACTACCCTTCGGTGAAGTCGAAAGCGGTGAAAGATAAACAAAAGGAGGACAAACCACAATGTCTGTTCGTTTTATACTCTTCATTGCACGTTTAATAACACTTACTATCTTTCTACCTTCCTCTAGAGAAGTTGGATTCATTTTCCAATTCCCCACCACAAGCTTCTTTACTTTTTTCATACTCTCATTATATATGCAATTTTATGTAAAAAAAAGCGGCATCGACCTTCGGGCGAAGGTGAGTTGCCGCCATACTCTAGGCAGGACTGGCGTCCTGCACTCTTGTTTAGGATATTTGATGGGAATCCTAAGTGAGCACCTACCCTGCTCACTGGGGTGCTGGATTTGAGGTCTCCAACCATATTTTTTCTAGAACGAATTTTTTTACGAAATGGACAGCATTTTCGCCTAAGCTTTCGTTGGCTACTTACTACCATTCCACCTTTTATTATATACGCTTATAATTTTATGTCAATAGTAAATAATTTAGAACTCTCAAATTTGAGTGAAATCCGACGTGAGAATTTGAAAAGGCGAAGAGTCTTACTTTTTGTAAGGTGATGAGCATTTTCAAATTAGAAACGAGGAGTTCGCCAAATTTGAGAGTTCTATTTAGTTTCGTCCCAAGAGATGGTCTGATATTGATCTGAAGTCAACGGAAAACTCGGTGGCGGACCATAAAGTAAGTTTGCATCATATATAATATCTCGTTCGTCATAGCCAGTGCCGTCTGTATAAGCAAAACCGTATCTACCATTTGAGCCTATCATTCCATAGAGAGTAAGTTTTGTTCTCTGGTAAGCAGTTCCACAACTAGAATTGTAATAGTAACGTCCTGCTCGACCGTTTTGAGCCACAAGAGCTGCATCTATTCTTAGTGTATCCAAACTAGAAAGGCCCACGTTTATATTCCCTTGTGAAATTAGAGAGAGAACATCCTGACCACCGTAGTTTGTGTATAAAAGATTGTTATTAACAGTTATATTTGGTCTTGTAGACGCATTATCTGGGAATCTACCGTTTGCGACTGTTATACGTGCACCATTTATTTGACCTTCTACCCACAAGTGGTCCTCCACAAAAATTAAACCATTTACAGGGTTTGCGTAATTACCGATAAGGGTTTGATTTCCTCCCCCAGATGTTCTTATGCTCCATGTACCCCAACCAGTTTGATTTTGAACATTACTACATCCACTAGGAGCAGAAAGTAGGTTGTTAACTCTATACAAATCGTATGTATCATTTGTTTTAAATAGAATCCTGTAACCCTGTGCACCAGAACTTGGAATATATTTTCCCGCTGACTGCGCATTAGTCTTTATTTGAGACAAATCTGTAGTCATACCAACAAAATCAACTGCAGGCACAGGAAACTGTCTACCAGACTGAAAAACGTCTGTCCTGTTTTGGAGGGTAGAAGGTGGAGCCTCCAACGCACGAAAAGTATCGCTTATATTGCCCCCAGGCAAAACAACGTGGGTATGAACACCAAACTCATCATTACCAGTGTGGTCTGGATCATTGTATTTATCCTTTGCGCTGGTGATTATATTGTGAGCCAAGCCATCAAAACGAATTCCTCCGTTGGAATGAATAGGCCCAAAAACTTCTGTTCCCTGTCCGAAACGCATATCTGTATTTGCCACCACTGCAAATTTTGCTAAAGAAGGCTTTGCTAGCTGAACAGATATGGCTCTTGAAATAGTAGGATCAGAATCCACCTTTCCTATTGATTTGATTTTTACCAAAGTAAAACCAAGAGCTGGTGGGGTTATCTCAAGAGAAAATGTGCCTATCTTGATTCCATCTTTGTCATAAAAATCATGAACGTACGGACCCGGAGTTGTTGTAGCGTCAGTAAAATCTGTTGGACTATGTGCCAAATGCCATCTATAGTAGTCTATCCCCGCTTCTGCTATCTGTAGAGCTTGTTCTCTTTTTAGACCAACCTTTGATGCTTTTATATTTACACCGGCCCAAGCAACAAGAGAACCAATCATCACAACAGAAATAGTTCCAAAAACTAAAGCTTGTACCAATATTGTCCCCTTTTGTTTGTTTTTTATATTATTCATTAAAGATTATCCTTAAGATTACGGACACTAACTTGCGATGTTGTGATTATACTTATAGGAGATCTGTTTGGATCTTTATCAATTATAACAGTAACCTTAACTAAACGTATAGATGAGATATCGACAGGAACAGTAAGTGGTGATGATGTTCCAGCATAGCTGGATGGATAATATTGGAAAAGTGGCGAAGTTGAACTTGAAACAAATCCAGAAATAATAGTAGAAAGTTTTTCTTGTGTATCGTCGTAGACTAAGGGACTTCCAGTTGGAGTCACAACTCCTCTTTTTAGGTTAGTTCCACTTATAAAATATCTAACCTTCTCTCTTATTCCGTTATTATCAACATCAGAATAAAAAATAAGATTAGATGGTGTCGCAGATGCAATAGCGTACGCTCCCAAAGCACTTGGACCTGCCTCTCGTAATTCTGTAACTATAATTTTCACAACGTGTCTAGAATCTATTTCTGCATTTAAGTTTCCCTGCAAAACATAGTTGAGAGAGAAAATGTCTCTTGCAAAAGAGCTTATCAATAATGATATAAGCAAAAATATTGAAACTCCTATAATAGTCTCTACAAAAGTAAAACCTTTTTTTCTGTTGTTCTTTATATTTTTCATATTAACTAGCTACTAAAGTAACTTCTATTGACTGCCACGATGTGTTCAATGGAACATTTATATCCTGACTTTGATAACCAGCTTTAGAAAGGTGTAGCATATAGTCACCTGAAGGTAAGCCCTGATACGAAACTTGTCCTGGAGGAGTACAGAGAGTTGTAAATGTAAAAGAAATATCTGAAATATTTGGAGTAAAAGCATCTATTACTGTATCAAAGAATATTTTATACCGTAGGTAACGATTCCCGTTATTAATGGAATTTATATTTTGATTTGCAACAGTATAGTAGGTGCCAGCAGTTCCATCTGGTCCAGTAAAATTCCAAGTTGCACCGTCGTTGTTTGTAGCTATTTGAACACGTATATCTGGAGTTCCCGTCTGTATTGGTTGTGCTGTTGGGTTCCAAAATAGTTGTTGGAAGTTAGAAGCTGAACCAGTATCAAATGATGACGATGTTATGACGCCAGATAAAACGTAACTTCCTAGAATATTTTTCAACTGAATATCACCAACAGGATCAGAGTTTTCTATGTTACCGTCAGAAGAAAGGTACATTGTTGGATCAGTCGAAGTTGCCTGACCTCCCCCACCAGACCAGTCAGTCTGCCCCATAAAACCTTGTCCTGTTATTTTTGTGACATCAACAGCTCCACCATTTTCAAGTCTTGCGGTTACTCCTGACAATGGCAGACCAGTTAGACCATCTTTTACTGTAACGAGTAGTGTTCGAGGATTTTTTGGTGAAACTACAAGCTGAACACTTTGATTACTGTTTGGTGCTATAGTCACAGGTGATATTGGATTTATCCCTACTAGATCATACAAAGCGTCTATATTTGCAAAAGAATAAATATCCCATTCCATATTGGCCAAAGTAAGCAAACCACTACCATTTGTTGATTGGTTCTGACTATATTTTAATAAACTAGGTGTGCCTATTAGTTTTGAGCCTGATAGTGAAAAGTCCATCGAGCCAACAGGAGAACACACATCATCTACTGAACTAATGTTAAATGTACTGAGTCTATCAATAACAAAACTTATCTGTGTTACTTGTTGCAAAACTACAGTGGCATGAGGTTTTACTGGGTTCGGATTTCCAACACTCACAACAAGCGTTTGATCTGTAGAATAACCAGACTTTGTAACCGTTATTTCATAAGCATTCACTCCTGGTGGAGCATCAACTATCTGAAGTAGTCCACTTGCATTTGTAACATCGTCTATAGCTATGTTAGGAATAACTTGATTATTTTCTATATGAACATTTGCATCAGGAACAGGATTTCCATTTGCATCAAACACTTTTACGAACAATGCTCCGTTTGTAGAAGCCGTCTCAAGATTCTTTGGGGCTACTCTTGTAGTAACAATCATTTCTGGGAAATTCACCCTGCAGTCAGTACAGGTTATATCTATCTCAACTAATTTAAAATCCGCGGGAGAAAGATCGTTTGGCGAACCACCTAAAGTTCCATCGAACGGATCATCAACATTTCTAACCGTTGTAGTTACAGTATAAGTGTATTTATCTCTGTTTATTGTCTGAATATGTGCAAGTTTTCCCCTAGGAATACCGCTCAGAATACCCACATCAGAATAAGGAAGATTTCTAACAATCTCTAGTTGCTCATTTATAATACTTATAGCTTCTATCTTTGCACGACTAGCATACACAACGTCAAAAATACCGCGATATGCGTTGTAAACAGAAATGATTATAAAAGCAAAAACTGCTACACCAACAATCAGCTCAACAAATGTAAAACCTTTATTTGTTTTTATTTTGCTTTTATTATTTTTAAACATTTTATTTTAGAGTGCATCCGCAAGACTGTATGTTGGACCCAACATTGAAATAGCAAAGAAACCTACCGCCACACCGATAAATATCATAAGTATTGGCTCTATTATAGAAGACATATCCTTTGTCTTTTGATCCACTTCGTCTTCATAAAAAACAGCTACAGAAAGAAGCATCTCCCCTATCTTTCCCGTTTCTTCTCCCACAGAAACCATCTCTCCCACAAATATAGGATATAGATCATTGTATCTAGAAAACACTCCGGATATTTGATCTCCTCTTTGAATTGTTGACTGTATCTCATCCAAAACTTCTTTATAGTAATGGTTTTGAATAACATCTTTTGTTACCCCAATAGCAACAACAATATCTACACCAGAAGAAAGAAGAGAAGAAAGTGTTCTTGCTGTTCTGGCTGAATTTACCTGCTTTACGATTTCACCTATAACTGGCACTTTTATTGCAACAGTGTCTACAACTTTCTTTCCTGATGCAGTTCTTATCCACCAAACAAAACCAGTTACAAGCAGAGCTGTGCCCACAATAATATATGGGAAATAATTTTTTAGTGCGTCACTAACAGCAATTATCATTCTAGTAGAAAGTGGTAATTTTACACCTAGACCAACAAAAGTAGATGTCAGAGTTGGCACCATGTAGACCATCATTAAAACTCCAATAACAGCCATCAATGAAAAAATAACAGCTGGGTACATCAGAGCACCTCTTATCTTTCTCGTTAATTGATACGACTTCTCCATCTGAATACCAACATTGTTTAATGCCATTGATAGATTTCCAGACTCTTCACCAGCTCTAACCATAGAAACAAACAGTGTAGAAAAGACATCTGGATAAGCTTTCATTGAATCACTAAATGTATTTCCCTTTGAGATTGAGTCCCCCAATTCACCTATAATTTTTTTGAATTTGCCTTTAGACTGTCTCTCTATAATAGAAAGGCCTCTGGTTACAGGAAGTCCTGCATCAATCATCTTTGAAAGATTTTTTGCAAAAGTGATCTTGTCGTGAGCTTTTACTCTACTTAAAAATGGTATGTCTATGTTACTGCTGAAACCGATTCCCTTTTCTACTCCAGCCTCCTCCACTGAAACAACAGTACTTCCATCCTGTTTTATAGAATGATACAAAGCAAACTTATCCTTTGCCTCCATCTCTCCCTCTTTCACCCTTCCTTCAGGATCTAAAATTTTGTATTTAAATATAGCCATATTATTCAGAAATAACTCTTAATACTTCTTCTATTGTTGTGTAACCTTGAACTGCTTGGAAAATACCGTCTTCTATCATAGTTAACATTCCCTCTTGTTCAGCTATCTTTTGGATTTCGTCAGCATTTCCAGATTTCAAAATTGCCTCTTTAATTGCAGGAGAAACTTTTAATATCTCATGAATGCCAGATCTTCCAGAAAAACCTTCTTCTACTGAAACATCTTTCTTCACTCTCCAAAATGGAACTTTTTCCCAGTCATCAGACTTACCAACTACTTTTTCTTCACCAGATTTTGTGTAAGTAACAACACACGA
>CAYQQL010000014.1:0-12227 GCA_964420095.1 uncultured Candidatus Saccharibacteria bacterium
GCTTTGGATTTAAAGAATTTCTATCACAGATACCAGAAAATTTTGCAAAAACATTCGCAAGCACTACAGCTCCCCTACTAACAAAAATAATTACAGACGAACTAAACAAACAATAGCTATTTATTTGCAAACTCAGCAGAAATCTGGACTATCATATCAAAATTATCTTCCTTTACAGCCTTATTTGGCTTTTCAAGACCACATTTAACACATTTGTGTTTGATAACATATTCTTTCCCCTTTTTCTCTATGCCAATAGGCTTCATAAGGCCTCTACAAGTGTTTAACCTGTCTCCAGGGTTAATATCTACATGTTTTGAATATAAACATTGTGTGCAATGATTTGTGTACCCATTCCCTTCTACAGAAAAACCACAGTGCTCACAAACAAAATCTTCAGTTTTACGGATAAAAGGCATAAATCTTAAATCAAAATTTCTCTATACAGCTTTTCGTAATTACTATCCTTATATTTCTCATTTTTCCAAACTTTTATGCCCATACTGTCATACAATTTTTGAGCTTCAGCCTCATCTGGACTTGTTGTAGTCCATAGTCTAAATTTTTTAAAACCATTTTCCTTTGCAGTTTGTATTGTCCATTCTAAAACTTTTCTTCCAACCCCATGACCCCTCGCTTCGGGTAAAACACCATACCAACCAAGCCACACCTCATCCTGAGAGTGTTCTGCTAGATTATAAAAACCAGTTATTGCGATTATCTTATTTCTAGATTCATCAAAAACTACATAATATCTCCAAAATAAATGTGTTTTCCAAGAAGGATCGTTAGGATCCAAACTTTGATAATAATGTTTTTCAGCTTCTTTCCCGTCTTCTGGAAAAATACAGTGCAGAACATCCACAGCCTCTTTTATATTATCTTCAGAAAGAGGTTTAAATAAAAGATTCATAAATTTGTCGGGGTGCCGAGATTCGAACTCGGAGTCACTTGATCCCAAATCAAGGATGTTAGCCGTTACACCACACCCCGCGACATTACCAACCGTTTTCCTCCCAATGAGTTATTCGGTGACAATTAGCACATAATATAACACACTTTTTTATTTCTTGCTTAATCTTATCCAGACTTAGGTTATTGTTCCTAGCCACAGCAATTGAAAAGTCTTTATCCTTTCCATCTATATGATGAAACTCCAATACCCTATAATCATCAACTTTACACCTATCACATTTTGCATTTTTCTTGTAATTTAGCAACCATTCCTGTCTAGTCTTTCTTAGCTTACGTTTTACTAGTAAATAGCAGAACTTACACTTTTGTCTTCTGTATACTTTCGTATCAGTTGTGAGAGCTATGCCAAAATAGGATTCGGGATATGACTTTTTACAGTATCGACATTCCTTCATGTCTTAATTATAACAGATTCGAAGACAATACAAGTGGTTCGAAATCTAAAGAACAATGTCCTCTAACAAAAAGACACGACTTATTCTTTTGGACATATCTATATGGACTGTAGCAATATCAAACTGCCAATCTGTTTCATCTGAAACATCTCTTTCTAGCAAATATGACTGGATCGTTCTCCCTAATCTCTGTAACTTCCAAGGATGGACATTATCCTCTGCCCTATAGGAATCGCTCGATGTTACATGTGTAACATCTGACAAAACCCTTGAAACTGCCTTTACTTCAATAAAGTGTAGCTTTTTCCTTTTCCTAGCAATAACATCTATCTCTCCCCACTTCTTCAGATAGTTTCTCTCAATAACCTTATAGCCATTACTCTCTAGCCATTTACAAGCAGAATCCTCACCTATCTGGCCAATTTTTTGTTTCTCAGTAGGCTCCTTGGAGAAGTTCTTGTTATACATAACATAATTATATACTTGGTAAGCCGGAGTTACACATGTAACATATATCTACCATTTCACGTGAAACATTTTCTATTATTCTAAAAAACAGACATAAAATGGACATTTGTCTGTAAAAATACCCTTATGTAGAGCCACAGCTCGGATAGATTTTGTAAAATGTCTTAAAAATTGTCAGTGGTCAAAGACCTGTCTTTAATACACATGTCCCCAGACTTATCCACAGTTTTCCACAAAGGACAGGGGATAAATAGGGTACTTTTAATTTTAAAAACTTTAGTATATGATGATATACGTTCAGTTATTGCGGGCATGGTTAAGTGGTATAACAGGTCCTTGCCAAGGACCAGTCGGGGTTTCGATTACCCCTGCCCGCACAAAAATAAGCGAAGCTAATTTTTGTTGGCAAAGGGGTTGGGAAAGGGTCGGAAAACGGGAGCGACCTAATTTTATTCATAAAATGGAAGTACTCGTTGTGGTATTTTCCGTGGAGGAAGGATTGGGAAAACTGCCGGCGACCTAATTTTCTTTAGAAAATGGAAGTACTCTTGTGGTGTTTCCCAGCCCCCGTGTCCCGCACACCTCACATAGAATCTAAATATATTGTGCACCCGGCAGGAATCGAACCCACATCCACGGTTCCGAAGACCGGTACTCTATCCGTTGAGCTACGGGTGCATTAAAATGAACTATACTACAAATCACTAAAGTGGTCTATAATATAACTAATATGATGAATTTTCCTATCCCAAAAGAGGTTTCATATGTAACAGAACAGCTAGAAAATGCAGGTTTTGAGGCTTTTGTCGTAGGTGGATGTGTAAGAGACCTTATTTTGAACAAACTACCAAAAGACTGGGATGTAACAACAAATGCGACACCAGAGCAAATTATTTCTACATTTCCAAAGACTTTTTATGAAAATACATTTGGAACTGTCGGCGTTGTTAACGAGGAAACTACTGAACCAACCTTAGTAGTAATCGAAGTTACTCCATACAGAATAGAAGGGGAGTATTCTGATAATAGACACCCAGATACCGTTATTTTTAGCCAAAAAATAGAAGATGATCTAAAAAGAAGAGACTTCACGATGAATTCTCTGGCTTATTCTGTATCAAAAAGAAAAATTATAGATTTATTTGATGGTGAGAGAGATATAAAAGAAAAAGTTATTAGAACCGTAGGGGATTCTGTAAGCAGATTTAAGGAAGATGGACTTAGAATACTACGTGCTGTGCGTTTTTCTGCTGAACTTGGCTTCGAAATAGAAGCGGGGACTGAAAAAGCTATATTTGAAAACTCAGAACTACTGAAAAATATTTCTCTAGAGAGAATACGAGACGAATTTACCAAGATGATCATGTCGGCAAGACCTATGGATAGCCTTATTGCAATGAAAAAGCTTGGTCTTTTGTCGTACACAATTCCTGAATTGGAAAATACTATAGGTGTAGAACAAAATAGGGCACACTCATACGATGTATGGGAACATTTACTTAGATCTCTACAGGGAGCTGCAGATAAAAATTATCCTCTAGACTTGCGTTTAGCGGCTTTGTTGCACGATATTTCAAAACCAGAGTCACGAAGATGGGGAACAGAACAAAATACTTGGACTTTCTATGGTCACGAAGTACTCGGTGCTCGTGTGGCAAAGAAAATTCTAACTAATTTAAAATATCCAACAAAAATAATAGAAAAAGTTACAAAAATGATTCGTTGGCATATGTTCTTTTCTGATACAGAGCAAATAACGCTCTCAGCGGTCCGTAGAATGATTGTAAATGTTGGACGGGAAAATATATGGGATTTGATGAATCTACGCATATGCGACCGTATAGGGACTGGTAGACCCAAAGAAGATCCATACCGTCTCCGAAAATATCATGCAATGATAGAAGAAGCCCTGCGAGACCCAATTTCTGTAGGAATGTTGAAAATAGATGGTAAAAAAATAATGGATGTTACAGAAATTACTCCTGGACCACGAATTGGTTACACTTTGCACGCGCTTTTAGAGGAAGTTTTAGAAGATCCAAAGAAAAATACAGCAGAATACCTAGAGGAGAGAGCGAAAACACTTGTTAATTTACCTATTGAAGAGCTGGTATCTCTAGGAGAGAAGGGAAAACAGTCAAAAGAAGAAGCTGATGAGGAGCAAATAAATAAAATCCGCTCTAGTCATCACGTTAAGTAAGTATGATTTCAGTAAGTTTCTAGTTTGGATGAAGTTCGAGGAAGAAAAGAAAAATAATTCGAGCCGTACTTTGAGGTACGGTGAGGATTATTTTTTGAATTCTGACAAAGAAATGCGCCAAAATAGAAACTTACTCATTAAAAAACCGCCCAATGATCAGGATTCGTACGTTATCTTTGTACAAATACTCATCATTGAGCGGTTCGAGGGAAGAAGAGCTCTACAGTTAATGATGCGGTGGTAAACAGCATCACGAATTTAAAATAAAATAGTAGATAAAGTGGGGATGTGTTGATTGTCCAACCACACATAACCAGAGAGTCTTCTTAAGAGAGGAGGTGCGCACCTCCTAAAGCACATATATTTAAAGAACAATGAGAAGTTCCATCAAGCGCTAGGGTTTATTAGAACTCAATTTCAAATCCCGATCTGCCATTCATTGTATGTTTTTTAAAAAGACAAGTAAAGGACAGTAAAAGACAAATGTGTGGATAACTTGTAAAAATACTTGTGTCTTATAAATCAATATCTATCTCGACAGGGCAGTGGTCAGATCCCAAAACATCCTTGTGAATTAAAGCTTTTTTAACTTTTCCTTTTAGTCTTTTGCTTACAAAAACATAGTCAATTCTCCAACCAACATTTCTCTCCCTCGCGTTTGCAAAATGACTCCACCAAGTATAGTGACCATTTCCTTTTGTAAAAATTCTAAATGTATCTACAAAATTTTCATCTATCATATTCTGTATTCCTTCTCTTTCTTCTTTTGTAAATCCTTTTTTACCAATATTATCTTTGGGTCTAGCGAGGTCATCTTCTGTATGTGCAACATTTAAATCACCACAAAATACAACTGGCTTCTTTTTGTCTAACTCTTTTACATATGACAGAAAAGCAGGGTCCCACTGTTTGTGACGGAGTCCTACTCTTGAAAGGTCGTCTTTTGCGTTTGGTGTATAGACTGTAACTATATAAAAGTCATCATATTCTAGTGTGGTAACCCTACCTTCTGTGTTTGGATCACCGTAACCGTTCTCGTCCCAGTCATATTTCTTGGTAATATTCTCTGGCAAACCTAATAATATAGAGAGTGGGCTTTTCTTTGCGAATATTGCAGTGCCACTATAACCTTTTCTTTCTGCAGAGTTCCAGTATTCACTATATTCTGGCAAATCTACTTCACTTTGGTCTTCCTGAGCCTTTGTTTCCTGCAGACAAAGCAAATCTGGCTTATATTTTTCTATAAATGGCACAAACAAACCCTTTTTATGAACTGCACGTATTCCGTTTACATTCCAAGATATTATTTTCATAGGTAAAAGTGTAACATAATTTATTTTATAAATAGAGATAATGATGATTAGTAATATTTGACAATACCAGCAGAGTGTACCAACATGTGGAACGGGAGACAACATGAAGAAAATTCTTCTCGCAGCAGCACTGCTCATGAGTGGGTGTACCGCCAGATACGAACAATGGCAGGCGAATATCATCGTCATCAACCGTTCCTTTGCCGCAATGGTTGTCATCATTGACGGTATCGACCAGGGTGTAGCAAACCCGAACGCTACGGCCAACTACATGGCGACAATCACTGCAGGAGTGAACCCGTACAACTCACTCTCAAGTCCAAGCAGAAACAGAACAACCAGCGTGACTGTTACCCTGAGAAACACCATGAATGGTCAGCTGACCACCTCGGTGTCCTGCTACGTAGGAGAAAGGTTGAAGACGACAATAGTCTTCGACCCTACTTGGGGTGTTCCGATGTGTACCTGGGCATAGAACAATGGGCGAGCCGAACGGCTCGCCCTCTGTCATATATAATGTATTACTGTTTTTTGTGGAACTTTTTGTGAACGTCACGTAGATGTTTGTCCGTCACATGAGTATAAATCTGTGTAGTTATGATACTAGAGTGGCCAAGCATAGCCTGAACGGAACGAATATCTGCTCCATTTGAAAGCAAATCTGTTGCAAATAAGTGACGCATAGTGTGGGGAGTAACTTTTTTTGAAATTCCAGCCTTTATTGCGTGCTTTTTTACAATTCTCTCTATGGACCGGTTGTTTAGAAAACCGTACTCTCTTGTGGTGTTTTTCTTAAAACTTTTTTCGTCAGCTGGAGAAAAAAGTGCATTACTTATATCTTTTCTTACAGCCAAGTATTCTTTGACGGCTTTTCTTGCTCCGTCAGATATAAAAACCAGGCGAACCTTACCACCTTTACCTCTAACAGAAAGCTCGTCTGAATTTAGATTTATATCGCGAGTTAGTGATCTTAGCTCTGAAAGACGTAGCCCTGTAGAGAAAAACAGCTCCAAAATAGCCTTATCACGCAAATCTCTTTCATCTTTACCACTTGGGGAAGCAATAAGCCGAGATAATTCTTCTTCGGTTATGAGATCAAGCGACCTTTCAGAAACTTTTGCTAGTTCTATTCTGTCTGCAGGCAAAGTCTTTATCTCTTGTCTTGCCATGTATTTGAGAAATGCTCTTAGGGCAATTAAATAATAGTTTTGAGTTTTTCGAGACAAAGTCTCACTATTATTCTTGTGACCTGTGGGTTGCCTATTGAGCCAAAGGCGAAATTGACGGACCAAATCATCTTTTATATCCGCTGGGTTATCAGTTTTTATAAAAACTAGGAATCTATTGAGGTAGCGGTCATAATTTTCGACTGTTTTGACGGAACGACCCTTTTCTATCTCTACATATTCCAGAAATTGTTGTTTTAAGCGCTTTAAAGATGCCATATTTATGTTAATTATAGCATTAAGTCATAATATTGTGCGACATGGGTGGCTCGGGTAGGGGGTGCTCTTTGGGCTTGCAAATGCCTATCTTTTGTGATATCTTATTGGAACAATGCTTACAAAGACAAAGAAATCAAAAGTTATAAAGGATGTCCAAGTACACGACAAAGATACTGGTTCTCCTGAAGTACAGATAGCTATTTTGAGCCGTCGAATAGACGAGCTTGCATCTCACTTGAAGAAAAATGCAAAAGATAATCACTCAAGACGAGGATTACTACAAATGGTAGCAAGTCGAAAGACTCACATGAAGTATCTAGAGAAGAAAAACCCAAAAAGATACGCTGCACTAAACAAGAAGTTAGGTTTGAAGAAATAATCTCCTCAAAAACAAACTGAAAAGTTTGTTTTTGATTTTGGATAGAGTAAGCATTTACATTTGAAATAGTATACAATTAGATTGTTAGCTTTTTTGAAATTTTAGAATTAATTTTTTATATATGAGTGTAATTAAACACAAAAACCAAAGGGTTGGTATCTTCATAGATACCCAAAACCTATATCACTGTGCCAAAAATATTTATGGTGCAAAAGTAAACTTCGACCAAGTTGTAAAAGATGGTCTTTCAGGCAGATCTCTCACAAGAGCTGTTGCCTATGTTATTACCACAGAAGCAGGGGATGAGAAAAACTTTTTCGAAGCTCTTGAAAAAATGGGCATAGAAACAAAAACAAAAAACCTCCAGATATTTGCTGGTGGGTCAAAAAAAGCCGACTGGGATGTTGGACTTGCTGTTGACGCAATAAAACTTGCACCAAAACTTGATGCCATAATTCTTGTAACAGGGGATGGGGACTTTGTTCCACTTGTTATGCATCTACAGAACGAAGGCTGCCAAGTAGAAGTTATGTCTTTTGGAAAGGCGACTTCTGCAAAATTAATAGAAGCTAGTGACGATTTTATCGATCTTGATCTAAACCCAAGAAAATATTTACTAGGATTCCGAGACAGAAATCCTAGACGAGCTCCAAGAATAAAAACTGAGGAAGAATAGCTTTCCTCTTTGAGTTTTTTTGCTAAAATAATATAAATGCCTCCAGAAGAAAAAAAAGACAGAGTTCCAATAAAATCATTGCGAACATATCAAGGTGATGTCGAAGAAGCTATTGGAAGAAACAAAGAGTCCAGTACTACTATTTTCGTAGCAGAAGAAAAGAGAAAAGTAGAAAATCCAGAAAAAGTTGTTGAGGTGAAATACAACCCCACAAAAAACAAAGTTTTTGTTTATATGGGTGCTGCTTTTTTTATCCTTGGTATTTTTACAATAGGGGGTGTTTACTATTTTAGATATAGCGAAAAAACTGTAATTGAACAGCAGACAAAAACTCTTCTCAAATTCTCAAAGGAAAAAACTTTGTCACCATATGGTTTGAGCAAAGACAGTTTTATAAAAAAACTTGTTGATGAAAAAGAGGCTTTCCAACTTCCGATAAACTCTGTCCTGTATATAAACACAACAATAGAAGGCAGTGACTCTCTTGGCCAAGTACTGGCTCATGTTGGACCAAACATGCCGGGTTCTCTTGTGAGGTCGTTTGACCAAAATTATATGATTGGAGTTTACTCATACGACACAAATGAAATCTTCTTTATTTTGAAAGTCAAAGACTTTGCTTCAAGCTATTCTGGAATGCTTAAATGGGAAAAGGATATGGCCAATGATATGCAAGAAATATATTCTATTGATCCTTTTCTGGTTTCTACTTCAACTCCTTTTACAGACGAGGCAATAAAAAACAAGGATTTGCGCGTAATAAAAGACCAGAGTGGCAAAACCCAACTACTTTATACTTTCCTAGACAAAGAAACCCTACTTATAACAAAGAATGAAAGCATATTCGGAGCCATATTGGGTAGATACACTGTTAGCAAACAAGCAAAGTAGGCCCCTCGCTTGTGCTTTTGTTTTTGGTATAATACATATATGACTATAGACACACAACAATTTAAAGATGCACTATTAAAAGAACAAGAAGTTCTAGAAAAGGAACTGTCTTCAATGGGTCAGAAAAACCCAAATGACTCCACAGACTGGGATGCGAAAACAGAAGCTGACACAACAGATGACGCAGATGAAGGTGATGTGGCAGATTCAATGCAGGAATTCGAAAACAAAAATAGCGAAGTAGACCAACTAGAAGTTCAATTAAAAGAAGTCAAAGGAGCACTAGAAAAAATCGAAGGTGGGACTTACGGAAAGTGCGAAGTTTGTGGTGAAGACATAGAAGTAGACCGACTTACAGCAAACCCTTCCGCAAAGACTTGCACTGTGCACATGAATTAAATTTCATTATGGCTGTCTCAAAAATTTATTCAGCTCAAGCAACACTACTCTCGGCACAACTAATAGATATAGAAGTGGACCTTTCAAAAGGGCTCCACTCTTTTTCTATTGTTGGGTTAGCGGACAAGTCAGTTGATGAGTCAAAGGATAGAGTAGGAGCAGCAATAAAAAACTCTGGCTGGAAATCACCAAAAAATAAAAATCAAAAAGTTGTAGTTTCACTGGCACCTGCTGATATCAAAAAAGAAGGTCCTTTGTTCGATTTGCCTATCGCATTGGCTTACCTTATATCCTCCGGAGACATAGATGCCGAGGTAGAACACAAGTTATTCATTGGGGAACTATCTCTGGACGGAAAATTGAGACCAATCAAAGGAGCTTTGCCCATAGCACAAATGGCAAAGAAAAAAGGTTTCACCGAAATATTTTTACCTTTAGAAAATGCGGAGGAAGCGTCCAGCATAGATGGTATAAAAGTTTTTGGGGCAGAGTCATTACTCGATGTAGTAAAGCATATAAACACAAAAGAAAGTGATGATGAGGATGCTCTACCAAAAGTAAAACTGAAAGAATATAAAAGTAAAAAGAAAAAGAAAACAAAAAGAGAGATAGAGGTGGATTTTTCCGATGTCAAAGGTCAAGAGTCAGCAAAAAGGGGATTGGAAATTGCAGCGGCAGGTGGACATAACATAATAATGTATGGGCCACCAGGAACAGGGAAAACGATGCTGGCCAAAGCATTTTCTCATTTACTACCAGAACTTTCTTTTGATGAAATGCTAGAAGTTACTTCTATCTACTCTATTGGAGGAATGCTTCAGGAAGGACTTATCGAGAACCCACCATTCAGATCACCGCACCACACGGCTTCATACGTTTCACTCGTCGGTGGTGGAACAAATTTAAAACCTGGGGAAGTTACACTTGCTCATAAAGGAGTATTGTTCTTGGATGAATTTCCAGAGTTCGACAGAAAGGTCCTCGAGACACTCCGACAACCTTTGGAAGATAGGGAAGTGACAGTTTCTCGTGCAAAAGGCTCAGTAAAATATCCTGCGCATTTTATACTAGTTGCCACCATGAACCCGTGTCCATGCGGAAACTATGGAGTGAAAGGCAAAGACTGTGTTTGTTCTGCTATGGCCATAGAAAGATACAAACGAAAACTATCTGGTCCAATAGTAGATAGAATAGACTTGTGGGTGGAAGTTTCAAAAATTGAACATGGAAAACTTACAGACTCACGTGACTTGCATGAGAAAACAGAAAATATTATTCCTCGCGTAGAAAAAGCTAGAAAACTCCAAACAGATAGGTATAAAGATATAAAAATAAAAACTAATGCTGAACTTTCTGCAAAGGACCTTATAACAAATATAAAACTAAGCGAGAAGGTTAAGGATCTACTGAATGCTTCTGCAAAACAACTAGACCTTTCTGCTCGTTCATATCACCGAATAATAAAACTTGCCAGAACCATAGCTGACCTAGATGGGGTAGAGGATATAGGTGAAAACCATATTCTTGAGGCACTACAGTACAGACCCAAGAAATATCAGACATTATAATAACAATATGAAATCTATAGATAATTTAAATGTAGACGAATCTCAAAAAGAAAGACCCGTACTGAAATCCATAAATGATATAGTCTTTGAACTGGCACTAGATGGAGACAGCCAAGATGAAGAGGTATTACAAATATTATCTTCAAGAAAACTAAGTGAAGATGAAATTATAAAAAAAGCTCAAGAAGAAGTTAAAAGAAAAAGTTGGTGGTTGGAGGACTACTGGCAAGAAAAGGGCATACCAATAGAACAGTTCATTATAAAAATAAACGGGGTTGGTTTTGAGGTTTATAATTACGGAGAAAAACTTACTGAAGCGCAGGTACATGAAATGAACCGAACACTGGATATACTATCACAAACAGAAGGACAAAAGCCTCGATATGTACTTATTGATAACAAAAACACTTTAAATATACAGAATAATGAAGATGAACGAGGTTATGCAAAAAGAATACAAAACGCAATAATACTTAGACCAAGAGCAATGTCTAATGAACCACATAGAATACCAAATACAAGCAGTCTTGTTGGAACTCTCATTCATGAATTTGGACATTTTTTACAACAAAACCCTCAATTACAAAACGAATGGATAAAAAGATTTGGTTGGAAAATATTAAGCTCTGAGGAGATGCGTTCTAGATATCCTAAGCAATTCGAAACCCAACAAGAAAGTAGGTGTGTGACTGATTATGCAAAATTTTCACAGGATGAAGATATATGTGAAAGTCTTGTAGCAGCCATTAGACAACCGGAAATACTGGATAAAGAAAAACTTGATTTTATAATAGATAAATTTCTAAATGGAAAATTACCCAATATTGAATCAGCAAAAGAGTTTGAGAGAAAAAGCAGTGAAGAAGTGACAATGCCACTGACCCCTGAAAAAATTAAATACAGAATAAAAGAAACTAAGTTTAGAATAACTAGTTAATTATCAATGAATGGTTTTAGAATGGGTTTCGAGCTCCTCTGATCTCAAAATGCAAATGAACACCCGTATGTCCCGTTACCTGACCAGAATTACCCATATATCCTATAACTTGACCCTGCTTAACGTCATCTCCAGCTGAAACTGCTGTACCACTTAGATGACCATACAATGTCTGAGTTCCATTTCCATGCTTAAGTACAATGTATGAACCGTATCCTCCATTCCAACCAGAACTCTTTGAAATTAGAACTTCTCCATCTGCTGAAGCATAAATCTTTGCTCCATAAGAAGATGCTAGATCAACTCCGTTGTGGCCATGAACTCCTTGTGTTTTGATACCTCCAATAATAGGTCGCATATAGTATCCATTGTATGAAGGAACAGAACTATTAGATTTTGTAGTTTTTGAGCCATTATTTGTGGCAGGAACTGAAACAGCCTCACCATCTGGCACAAAAATCACATCGCCAACTGCAATTTTAGAATTTTTTGCTAGGTTGTTATACTGCAGAACCTCATCAAGATCTCCTTTATGTTGTTTTGCGATGCTTTGAAGTGTGTCTCCAGATTTAACAGTGTGT
>CAYQQL010000015.1:0-12041 GCA_964420095.1 uncultured Candidatus Saccharibacteria bacterium
GAGAAATTGGAAAAGATTTTACCTAGACAAATGTTTGCTACAAAAATTCAAGGGTACGCTTTGGGAAGAATACTTTCTTCGCGTGCAATAAAAGCTTTACGAAAAGACGTTACTGGTTATTTGTACGGAGGAGATATTACTCGAAAAATGAAATTGCTTGAAAAGCAAAAGAAAGGAAAGAAAAAGATGAAAGAGCGCGGAAAGGTTAATATTCCCGAAAAAGTCTTTTTGGCGATGATGAAGCAAGATAGATAAATTATCTAAAAAAGCCCAGGAGCGTACAAAAGTATCATTGAAAGAACTACCATTATAGAAATAATAGCCCAGACAACCTTTATTTTCTTTTTTCCTTTTTCTGTAAAAAACATAATACTTGTTCTGTTTGTACGTGGAGTATATCATAAAAAGTATTAATGAAAAATGACCACCCAAATATCCCGTTCTTGAAGACTAAAATCGGCTTAGCGATTTCCTTTTTGATTTCAATCTTTTTACTCCTAGGACTTTTTGGTTTTTTGCAAAAATTGAATGTTTCAAATAAGAACAAAAAACAAGAACAATCAAAGCTTGATTTTTATCAAAGCGAAAGACAAAAAATAGAAGGTAGATTGGTGGAGATAGATTCAGAAGAAGGGAAGGATAGAAATGTTCGGGAGAATTATAATTTAGCAAAGGAAGGAGAAGGACTTGTTGTAATTGTTGAAGAGACTGACGATTCAACAGAAAGTAGCTCTGATAAAAAGAAAGGCTTCTTGGATTTTTTTAGGAATATTTTTCATAAAAGAGATTAATTTTACGATTAATATTTTGGTGGTATAATATGGTTATGAAAACAGTAAATATATATACAACTCCATCTTGTACATACTGCAAAATGGCGAAAGAGTTTTTTAATGAAAAAGGAGTTAAATATCAAGAATTTGATGTTGCTGCTGATCCGGAAAAAAGATCTCATATGATTGATTTGACTGGACAACTTGGTGTTCCTGTTATTGAGATTGAAGACGCAATTGTGATTGGGTTTAACAGACCAAAGGTTGCAGAGTTGTTGGGAATAGAAGAATAAAAAATGCCCGCCATTTTGGCGGGTATTTTTTATTAGATTATTTGAGTAAATAAATTCTAATAAATTTTTCTGGCACACTGTGAGGTATAACAATTTCGGGAATTTCGTACATATTCATTTGTTCTGATAAAGATAATTTCTTAAATTCTTTTAAAGACATTGATCTACTCCAGTATTTTTCTGCCAAGTGATCAAAACTATTTCCTAGATTGTGAGCATAAACAGCTTCGGTTTTAAATTCACCGCCCGCAACTAAGATTTTTTCTGGATCGATTTTTATTTCTAAAATAATTTTCCCCTTACTTAAGCTGGGGGCATGGAAATCTTCAAAAGCATATACTGCTTTGCTTCTATTGAATCCTTCTGGTGCGTAAGTGTCAAAAACTTCGTCTATTATTTTAGTTTCCTCTAAGTATGTTTTCGATTCGGAACTCTCTTTATCAAGAAATATATCTTGTGTTGGTTTCAACCCTTCTTTTGATATACCTTCAATATTTTCTTCAGAAGTAAAATGATAAACACTCTCAAAATTTTCAGGTACATGATCTGAGAATTTTTCTTTAAAAAGAAGATTATCAGGATATTTTTCTTTTAAACTTTTTATATTTAATTTTTGATTTTTAATTTCAGTAACTTTTTTTTGAATCCAGTCTTTCATGTATTCCACATCGTCATCCTCTAAATTAAATAGATTTTTATATTTCTCTGGATCTAACAATAAATCTTTCAAGTCTTTAGAATCCATTTTATGAGTTCTAATTAAATCCTCGCCAAAAGAAGTTGCTTGATAATACATGGCAACTTCGTCCATTATGTCTTCCTGAAGAACCTTCTCCTTGTCGGGAGATTCTTTTCCACTCAATAGATTTTTTTCTAAACTCATATTAAGAGAATATCATAAATTAATAATATTGTTTCTGGTGCCCACTCCGACTGCTTCGTATCTTACCCCTAATGGGTCAGTACACCTTTTCAATTTTCTCAGAGCGAAGCTCTTCGTAAATAATGAAAAGCTTTTCGATTCAGAGGCGCAAGCAAAGCAGGTTGCTTGCTTGGGGGCACATATAAAAAACACCACCGATGTGGCGTTTTTATATGTGCCCCCACTCCGAATCGAACGGGGATCTATTCCTTAGGACGGAACTGTTCTATCCATTGAACTACAGGGGCATATTTGGATGTCTATAATATACCCTAAAATTGAACTTTTTTGTAATTAAAACTATTCCCCAGTTTTACTATTTTTTTCCTTTAATGAATGTAAATAAAGGTATATAATTTAAGTATAAAAATTATATTTGTGTGGAACCAGAATTAACCCAAAATTCAAATCCTAGTAGAATCAAAAGATTCATCAAAGAGTCATCAAAAAATGGCTTACTTGTTTTTATTGCAGTTGTTTTGTTGGGTGTTTCGTATGCAGCGATTGCAACATTTACCCAAAATGATAATCAAGGATTTTTCTTAATTGATTTTAGTAATAATCAAGACGGTATCGTTTCTGCTTCGGAGACTTCATTGAGACAAAATATTGATGTTGATATTGTGGCAGGGGTTGCAAAACTTTCAAGTGGTTCAACCTTTGGTTTTTTTACAACTTCTGAAATTAGACCTGCGTCTTTTAGCCAGTGGGATTCTATAAGAGTTGTTGCTCCTGTTTTTTCAGCGATTCAAAATATTACAGGAAGTTTGTACACTTGTGACGCAACTCCTGTTGCAATTCCAGGTTATCAAAATATGCAATTTGCCGGAACAAATCTTCTGGTAAATATAAACACTCTTTCAACTACAACTTATCCTTGCGTAAGAGTGCGTGTTGATATGATTAATGCAACAGGAAATCCTGGACTTACTCCACTCCTAGATTCAATTCGTGTTTCGTGGAATCCCGAGCCACTATTTTTGGTTTCAGTAAATACACCAACTTCAATTCCGGCAGGAAGTGTGTATAGCGCAACAGTTTCTTATTCAAACTCTTTTGTTGATTCAAATGGTGTTGTTGTGTGGATGGAGCTTCCAACTTATTTAAATGGAACTATTACAAACTTTACATCAAGTTATAATCAAAATCCGCAAACTACTTTTGCTTCAGCATCTAATGGTGGAGTTTACACAGCTGGAGGTCTAACACTTAATGGTGTTAATATTCCACCGAATAGTGTGTACTGGAATTTGGGTACTGTTGTTGCAGGACGAGCGGGAACTTTGGTTGCTAGAATAAATACAGGTTCCGGTTGGCAAAACGGCATGGTCTTAAGTCATACAGGGCACATACAGTCATCAACTGGCCAAGAAGTTATTTCAGATGCAAGTTCAAGTGTTCCTGGTGAGCAGACAACCGACCTTGCAATTGTTTCCGCGCCATCTCCAGGGTTACAAAAATCAGCTAGTGGTGTTGCAAAAGTAAACGGTGTAAATTATGTGGTTAATGCGCCACCCCTTACTCCAACAGTTACATATAGTCTAATCTTGAGTAATCAATCAGCTTCCCCTGGTCGCGAAACAATTTTCAATCCCGTAATAGTTGACGATATATCAGATATCGTGAATCAACTTACAACATCTTGTGGGGTAGCAAATCCTATTGGAACAAATATAGTAATAAATAATAATGGACAATATAATGCTACAACTCAAGAAATTACTTGGTCAGCAAGCCTTGGATCCTTTTCCAATATTCCTCCGAGTGGGACTGCGAATGTTACTTATACTGTAAATTACGCAAACTGTACTAACGGTGTTTTTGATAATACGGCTTCGGCAACTGGAGATAACTTTTCAACTGTAACAGATTCAGAATCTGTTACAGTTGGTATAGATACAACTCCGACAGGATCAGTTGCAAAAGGAGATAAGATTGGCGCAAGTCAGTCTATAGTAGCGGGGAATGATGATAATAAATATGTACAACAAACATATGGAGATATATTTTCATATTTGTTGTATGCACAAAATTCTGGAGCGGTAGCGATTGGTGGTGTAGTTATACCTGATAAAATATCCGCCAGTCATAATTTTGTCTCAGCGTCATTACCAGCAACTGTGATTGGTGGACAAGTCTATTACAATACCGGAGGTTCTGGAAATTTACCTACAGTCCCACCCGCTTATTCTGTTGGAGGCTCAGGTATAACTGGAGCTGGATGGACAACTACGCCACCGGCAACACCTAGTGATGTTAAGTGGGTAGCTTTTTATGTGCCATGTTTGAATTCTATATATTTTCCAGCTCCAGCGGGGAACACATCTTGTTTTAATCAACCAACGAGTGTAACAGGAACTATAACAGTTCAAATACGACCAGTAGGAAATGTTTGCGCAGTAACAGAAATAGAAAATACTGGAGTATTTAATTTTCATCAAGCAAGTCCGGATATTACAAATAGTTCATTAGTAGATCTGGGCGCCCCGATAACTAATACCGATGTTGAACAAACACATGCGGGTCCGAGTCTAGCTAGTTTTGTGGCTTCTTCATCTCTTAACGGTCCAACCTATATGCAGGTTGGAACTAATGGAACGTATACATTTACTGTAAACAATACTGGAAACGATAATGCTCAAAATACACTTTTAACTATTACTATTCCAAAATCTAATTTCAATGGTGTCACTAGATATTTAAATTTCGTTGGAGCTGTCGGAGGAAACGTAACGACTGTAATTGATTCAGGATTTGGACAAATTGGAACAGTGATTATAGATCTAGGAAATGTTGCTCCAGGATCTTTTAAAACTGCATCTTTAACTTTAAACTTACCAAACGGCGCACTCAATAATTCTACTTTTGAAGTAGTGGGAACGATAACGGCACAAGATGATAATAATTGTCAGAATATAACAAATACTGTTTCAAGAGAAACTTCAGTAGAGTCTAGTCCGTCACTTCAGGCTTTTAAAACAGTTGACGAAAGAGTTATTCCAGGAGGAGATCTTATTCACTACAATATAAACTATAGAAACACAGGAAGTTCTCCATCAACGAATACATATATAATAGACAGAATCCCACAAAAAGCAGTTTTTGAAGCAGCTTATACTACTGGAACTGATTCTTCGGGAACTACGTTTACTTGTACTGGATGTACAGTTTATTTTTCAAATAATACAACAAACCTACCTTCGAGTCTTACAACTTCTGACCCTGTTACAGTGTCGATGATAAATTCATATTTTACACCAGGAACACAGGTGACTCCGGGTGTGTGGGTGCCAAATGGTTATCCTCCGGAAGAAGCACTTTGGGTTGCTTGGCGAGTCGATAATACTGCCCTAACTCCGGCAATGTTCCCAGCTACCTCTACAACGAGAAGGGTTGGACTTACTGTTAGGAATGATGATAACGGATATATTTCTCCGTTAGTACCTTCTCCAATAGGTACATTGATTTCAAACGCACCTGGTATTTTAGCTGATGGGCTTCCACAAGCAGTTGATAATCAAGTCTTTACAACGATACTTCCAGATCCAGGATTATTTTTGGATAAAATTTCAGATAAAGAATTTTTACGTGCCGGAGAAACATTTAATTGGTTAGTGGAATACTATAATGATTCAGGAAATTCGGATACATTAGTAAATCTAATAGACACACTACCAGCAGGAGTTACACTTACTGGTCTCTATCACCAATGGAATGCAGCAGCAATTTTGAATGGACAATCTTCAGGTGAAGTAAGTATTATCGCTGATCCAAGTGTTAGTATTGCTGGAAATTTAATAAACTTTTCTCCAACAGCTTATAAGGGTGGAGATCTTTTGAAACTTGAAGGTGGAACACTTAGACTCGCAATGATTGTTGAAAATACAGTTGTTTCGGGTTCAGTTTTAACAAACGCTATAACAGGTCACTTTGAAAATCAGAGTGGTGCTTATGATGTGTTTGCGAATGATGAAGTGTATGTAGAAAATCCAGATCTTTGGATTAGAAAACAACCTGACATCACCGATCCAGTGGCGGGAGATGAAGTAAATTATACTTTGATTGTTTCAAATGAAGGCGAGCATGACGCTCCAAATGTTTTAATAAGCGATACACTAGAAGCAGGACTTTGTTATGTTCCTGGATCAACCACTATAATTAGTCCGGGTTGGACATTACCAGAACCTACAATAACTGGAGGTCCGTGTTCAAGTAGTTCAACTACGCTTACCTGGGACAGTGTGATTAGTAATTCTTCTTATCCAGTTGGAACTATTCCTGGATTGTCGGGAGATATATTTATTCGATACATCGTGGAAGTAGAAAGTTCTATTGATCCGGGTGTGTCTTTGATAAATGGAGCGCACATCGAAACAGATATTCCAGAAGATCCAATTTATCCGAATGATACTGGAGTGACAGTCACAACTCCACTAGCAGACCCATTCGTTACAAAAGATGTTCAACAAACTGTTAGTCCTGGCTCTAATGCTGACTACTCTATAACTTACGGAAATAATACAAAACAACCTCTCTCAAATTCTTACGTAATTGATTCATTGCCGGACTATAACTCTGACGGAAAATCAGACATGAAGATAGTCTCTGTTAATGGAACTAATAGCGAACAATTTTTCTATCACGCAGGACCTATTAATGGAACCGCACCAACTTTTGATTTATCAAATCCGCTTTCTTTGGGCTGGCAAGCAACGTGGTCTTCAACAACAAATCACATAGCAATAGTTACAGGAGCACTGCCTGCTTACGCTGGACCATTTATAATTTCAATTACACTTGAAGCGACCGATCCTCTTACAGATGTAGAACTTCCTTCTGGAATTGCTTTGACTAATGATGTCCAAATATTTTTACCAGCCGGAGTAAATGATCAAGATTATACAAATAACAATGATTCCGCTACAGTTGTAACCCCTGGTATTGATTTGTGGGTTGAAAAAACTGGAAGTGTGGAAGGTGGTTTTCCTGGGGTCGGTCCGGGTGACTCTATGACCTATACAGTTTCGTTCGGAAATCAAGGAACAGTTAATGCTTGTAATGTATATATAACCGATGTCTTATCTACTACATTAAATGAAGCAACGGTAGTTCATAATGCTGGGAATTTAAACCTAACAGATACTGCTGGAAATCCAGTTTTCCCTGTTGATCAATCTGGTAGTCCAATTTTTACACCAGTAAATATTAGTTTCTCACAAAATTCCGACGGAGATTATAGATTTGATTTAGGAGATTCGGACACTTGTCTTACACCAGGTTCAACTGGTGAATTCGAGATCTATGCAATAGTAGATCCATCGCTTCCTGATGGTTCAGTTGTTTCCAATACAGCGGTTATTGGAGAAGATTCTGTTGACGTTGAAGATCTTTTAGCTAACAACACAGATAATTCTCAAACTGTAGTTTATCGATCAGACTTAACAATCGATAAGTCCGGTATCTCAAAAGGACCCGATAATGTTTTAGGAACAGGAGATGACAGTCCGACCCAGACCGCAATCGGAGAGAACGTTCACTACACACTTGAATACAATAACATTGGAAGTGCACCAGCTAACAATAGTATTATTACTGAAACGATTCCAACAGGGATGTGTTATATAGACGGATCAATTACGGGTTATCCAGCTGATGCAACGGTAGAATTTTCAGATGATAATGCATCGAGCTATACATATACTCCAACTGGACCAGTTGATTGTTCTGTAACACATTTTCGAGTAGTGTTTGGATCTCCAATTTATCCAGGAAGTTCAACTGGAGAAGATTTGACTATTGGTGCTTTCGGTACATCGACAAATGTTGTGCAAAGTAGTACTTTTGGTGATCTAGTTTTGAAACTTTCAAATACGGTTGTGCCGATAAGATTCCCTATATTTAGAAACATGAGTTACGCTGATAATTTTTTGGATCTTAAGTCATCTGATGAAAATAATTTAGTAGATCTAAATAATGACGGATTAGACGATGTTTCTTTAGAAGGTATGGAGAATATGTATATATATAGAAACACATCTGTTGCGGGTAATGTGTCTTTCGACATGGCAAATCCTTTTTGGTCATTGAGGTACGGACCTGTGATTTACGAAGATTTAGACAATGATGGCTTGAAGGATATGATTCATTCAAATCCAAACTATACCTCTCTAGAAAAACCATTTGTGGCAAAAAATTCTTCAACTCTCACAACTATAAATTTTACAGGAGGTACAACAATAACAACCTTACCTCAAAATACAAATATTCACGCAGTTGAAGATTTTAATAATGATGGATTTAAAGATCTATTATTTGATCCAAATGTAGACCCCACTGGAAATAACAATCCAATGATTGTAAAAAATATTTCTACTGTGGGAAATTTAGTAATAGAAGATGCTGCTACATATGTGGGTGGTGTGTATCCAAGGTCAGATTGTTCGCCTACACAATTTACAAGTTCAAAAATTGATGATATTGATGGGGATGGGAAAAAAGATATTATACTGTTTTGCCAAGATAAAAGATTAAATATTTATAGAAACTTAACAGATACAAGTAGTTCATCAAATCCTATTGTTTTTAGTGGTGCTTCGACTATATATTTCCCTTTACTTTCTAACACTTCTTTTGAATTAATGGATTTTAATGATGATGGCCAGAAAGATATATTCTTTGCTTTTCCTAATAATAAAATAGTCGTCATGGAAAATACCTCAAGCTCTGGATCTATTTCTTTCGCGATTCGGTTAGACTATTCAGATCCAAATGCTAATCCTCTTTATAATAGTTTTAGATTGACTGACATTGACGGAGATGGTTTCCCTGATATTTCTCTTTATGCTCATGCAAACTACACATCTTTCTTCCCGGCAATTATAAGAAACGACACTCCTTCAAGTGGTGGAACTATTGCTTTTGATCCGATATTCTCTCTCACAGCTAGTGCTATTTCTGACGGGATAAGTGTTGAAATTGAAGATATTGATAATGATACAAAAAAAGATTTTATACTCGGTACGTATACAGGGGTGTCTATTTATAGAAATACTATGCTAAATAGCTCTAGTCCTTTAAGTTTTGCCGCTCCCGTTCTTTCTCCGTCAAGTCCAATTACAAGTTCGGCGGGTGTGTTAATAGCTGATATAGATTCAAATGGTAAGAAAGACTTTGTTCTCTCAAGTGCCGGCGGAAGTCCATCTGTTATTTTCGAAAATACATCATTCCCTGGAAGTATTCGTTTTGGAGACGTTATCTCTTTAGGTACAACTAAAGCTTATAACAATAAGGCTGTGTTTAGGGACTTAGATGGAGACACTAAAAAAGATTTGTTTATAAGAAGTCCATTTTATAGTTGGGATGTCGATACATCAGCTGCTTATAAAAATAATTCAACCCCCGGTGTAATTTCTTTTGGGGAAAATGTAAATAATGGATCTTATGTTGTTCCAGTCACAAAGTCAGGTGGTGGTTCTTGGCAGAGGCTTCAAGTTTCTCATGAAGTTTTTAATAATACAGAATTAGAATATACAATTTATGATAACACTTGTGGCGGTACTCCTTTGATACCTACTACAACAATACCAAATCAGTTTATTGATATTTCAAGTTTGGGTACAATATCCAATGTTTGTTTGGTTGTAGATTTTGGAACTTCATCCGCAACCGCATCTCCTATACTTGATGGTTGGCAAATGACTTATACTGGTGGTCCTGGAACTCAAATAGAATTTGAGCTACAAGTTTCGACACTAGGAAATGCGCAACAGACGATGGTAAATACTGCAACTATACAAACTGATTCCGAAGAAATAACTACTGATAATAACTCTGACGATTACACAATCAGTATGACCCAGGCAGATGTGGAGATTACAAAAACAGTTGATTTTAGTTCCGCTGACCCAGGAGATACTTTAACTTATACATTGAACTATAGAAACAATGGTCCTCTCGACGCACATAATGTTTTGATTGATGATATTTTACCGGCGGGAGTAAGTCCAATTTCTTGGACACAAATTTCGGGCACTGATACGGTTACTTGTTCGATTGATTATTCTGCAAATAGTATTTCTTGTACTGATACATCAACACCAGATTGGGTTTTGTCACCAAACGAAAGTGGAAGTATTGAAATAGAAGTTACTATTGCGGGTGGTGGGGTACCAATAAGCCTTACTCACACTAATCAGAGTGATCTTGATGTAAATGATTTAATAACTAATATGTCGACATCGACGGTCCCAGGGAGTCTTGTTCCAGTTAATTCAACTGTTGCACTCGATGTAAACGCAACCTCTATCGATTATATTGATTTATATTTATATGATGATAGCTGGAATCTTATAGAAGGAACTTCTGGTTCTGTTTCTGATTTAATAAACTTTACTGTGACATCACTTTCACCTGTGACTTTGCAATACATAGGACCTTTGCCTATGAATGTAAACAATCTTTACGTTTCAATGTCTTTTTCCGGAGGTAATATCGCTTCGTATTATATGAATGCATACGACATGACAGGAGATAATATTATGGATTATGTTGACGGAGCTACTGATTCAGGATCTTTTAGTTCTTGGATTACAGATCCAATAAATCTATCTTTACCTTTTGTTCTACAGGCAACTTCTCCTGGGTATTCTACCGTCTCAAATCCCGGAACAGTTGTTACAGCTCCTCAGGCTCGATATATAAATCATTTCGATATGCCCGCAACTGCTTGTCCAACAGGTAATAGAAAGTGGGGGGCTTTAAGTCTTGATATAGATGATCCACAGGGTAATGTGACAGTTTATGTTTCGGACAGTGCTTCATATCCGCTATTTTTGGCTAATTCAGCTCCAACCGTTGACCAACTGTTTACAATGTATGGCTATTTGCCACCTGTAACTCTTTATTACCACGTAGTAATTGACCGAACAGATACAAGTTACTTCCCACAAGTTAATGAAATAAGTGTTGAAACAAATTGTGAAGGAGGTGTTTCTCCTGGAACACAGTTGATAAATACTGCAACTATTTCAACTTCTACTAGAGACACTGATGTTTTAAATAATACTGATAATGCGGTAACTGTTATTGGTGAAATTTCAAATCTAACAGTTGAAAAAAGTGGACCAACACAAGTTTCTATCGGTAATACGTTTACTTACACGATCGATGTTGAAAATAATGGAAATGTTCCAGCTGAGAATATAACACTTACAGATGTATTACCAAGTCAGGTTAATTATGTATCAGTAAGTTCAAGTGGGGCAATATCATTTAGTTGCAGTAATAATTCAGGGACATTAAGTTGTACAGGAAGTGGAAGTTTGGATTCTGGCGATATCGCAACCTTATCTGTTACTGTTTCTGTGCCAAATAATATAATTCTCATTGGTGATGTTTTGCGTAACGTAGTCACAGTGGCAACAACAACAATTGAAGTTACTGTAGTAGATAATATCGATGAGTACGATATAACAATTGCTCCACTTGGAAATTCAAGTATTTCTGGATATGTTTATGTTGACGCAAATACAAATAATCAAAAAGATGGAGGTGAACCGGGTATAGATAATGTTTCAGTCTTTATTGCCGGTAAGGATATCTTCGGAAATGTTTATGGTCCTGATAAAAATACAGAACCTTTGGTTTATCAAGCGGCAATGGATAAATTGGTTGCCATGTCTTTGATTCCAAATCGACCATATTTAGCTACAGATCCATATCCAGCAAGATATTTCCCAATCAACGCCGATGTTACAACGGCTAGTGGCGCTTGGATATTTGATAATTTCAATCCAGGAACGTATGCAGTTTTTGAGCTTCATCCTGCTGCTTATACTTCAACTGGATCAAATGCTGGTTATAGTAGTACGGACGGATTGGGAAATCCAATATTTGATGTAGTTAGAGATGGCATTGGAAGCTTTGAGTCAGGACTTTCAACAGATGAGGATCTTATCCATACAATTATGTTGAGTGATAACCAAAATGCTGTGCAGTACAATTTTGGAGAAATAAATGGTTCAATAGGTGATCTTGTTTTCTTGGATCAAAATT